>CALMKR010000119.1 GCA_937867625.1 uncultured bacterium
ATGCTCAATAGAATTAGAAAATATAATAATTACCATTTTGCGCTGTGAAAGAGCGGCATTTTAGAAAGAAAATCCACCCTCTGCGCACGGGCATTATACGTGTGGCGGCGAAGGGCGTCAAAATGTTGAAAATTGCATTTATTACTGCATTGTTGCATAGTTTTGCCAATGCTCACTGAGGAGCAGAGATCTGGAGGATTACATGCCGACGAATTGCTGGACTTTGCACGCACGATATCGCTCTGACCCCATGCGGATGGACTCCGCCTTGCTTACCAACTGTGACAGCCTCCGGCCTAAGCAGGGTACTTACCATGTCGAGGTCAAAGCTGGTCACTTCGGGTACAAAGTTCGTATTGCTGACAGTCGCCTCATCAAGATACAGCCAAGTGGCTTGGGTTGGGTGTTCGAGGCCGATCTCACTGAAGCCGACAACACCACCTTGTCTGATGAAGCCTCCTATGAGCTGACTCCGGTCAAGGATATCGCCGAACACACGCTACTTCTGGTGAAGTCAGGCTACGAAGCGATCTGCAACCAGGGAAAATCGCAGCCGCACTTCGTCGACTGCAACACCTGGGTTGGCGCTGACGGTCCGGGACTGATGCTACAAGCTGGCATTCATCAGTCTCGCCCTCGGAAGCAGCTGTACCGCCTCACTCCCGGGCAGTCGATTCTGTTTATCGACTCGGCCAAGGAAGTTACCAAAATCACTGCTGGTGATTTTGGAACGGAACCGGTTCAGGTGCGTGCGACCGAAGGTGAAGTGGCCGACTATGTGCTTGGTGAGGCACAGAGACGAGGCCGTGACAATCCGAAAACTCGCGCGTGGTGCTACTATGCACTGCAAGAGCTCGGCTGTCAGCACCAGATTGACCTGTTCTTCCAGCTCTACCCCGGCTTCCACCGGAAATGACCACCGCCTCCGGCGCCTGCAACTTGCAGGCGCCTACTTTTTTATAAAATTTACATATTATTGACAAATAAGAATTAACAATGCATATTATAAATCTTGCCAGCTCATGAGGAGAAGACCATGGCGACGATGCAACACCTTTCTGATTTCCAGAAGGAAAACTGCCTCTTCTGCAACAACAAGGCGACGCAGGAGGCTTTCGCACAGAACGCTTCGGAAAGTCATACGGCGAACATTCGCTGCTGCGACAATCCGGACTGTGCGAAGAAAGCTTGCGACCACGCAGATCGTAGCATCGGTCAAAGCGTATCGCACTGACGAAATGACCACCCTGTCCATCAGATTCAAGCGCCCGCACCCTGCGGGCGCCTTCTTTTTATAAATTCCCTTTCCCCGCCTTCCGTTTACATCTCCTATGGCCTATGCTATAGTACTGCCGATATGGAAATCATTCAGTCTCTGCAACCTGCGTTGCCATTCATCCAGATTATCCTCGCTGTCCTCCTTATTGCGTCTATCCTCTTGCAGCAGCGCGGTTCTAGTCTTGGCGGAGCGTTTGGTGGCGATAACTTCAGTTCAGCCTTCCACAAGCGTCGTGGCGCAGAGCTTTTCCTGTTTAAGTTTTCAATCGGTATTGCCGTACTCTTTGTAGTAGCAGCGTTCATGAATGTGTTGATCTAATCAGCACGAACCATCTGTTTTTCGGACGTATACCGTATATAGAGGCTTTTCTTGTGTCTAAATCATCTTATTAACACTCTTGTATGAACATCGGCACACCTTCTCGGTCACGTGGTCAGTGGTTCGGACGACTCATCAATCGCATTGAGAGCGCCCGTCCCAGTGATCGCCTCATCCTCCGTAGCCTTTTCTTTGCAGCGGTTGGCTGTTTTGTGTGGGGTATCTTCCTCTACAATCAGGCTTTTGTTGTATCTACCCCAGTACCAGGCGGCACCGTGGTTGAAGGGGTAGTCGGTATCCCCCGCTTCGTGAACCCGGTCCTGGCGGTCACTCGTGCTGACCAGGATATGAGTGCACTCCTCTTTAGTGGTCTTATGAAGATCAACACCGAAGGCATCCTCATCCCGGACCTCGCCGAAAGCATCACTCGCTCAGACGATGGAAAGACCTACAACATCATCATGCGCCGAGACAATCTCTTCCATGACGGTACACCACTAACTGCACGCGATGTCGCCTTCACTATTGGTCTTATTCAGAATCCTGACCTCAAGAGTCCCCTTAGGGGCAACTGGGCCGGTGTAACGGTCGAGGAAATCAGTGAGTACGAACTCAACATCGTCCTTGATGAAGCGTATACACCATTTATCGAAAACTTCACTGTCGGTATTATCCCCCGTCATATATGGAGTGAACTCCCGCTCGAACAAATTCCGTTTTCGCAGCGCAACACCGAACCAGTTGGTTCAGGCCCCTTCTCACTCGAGAAAGTCGTCCGCAATGACGCTGGCCTCATTGAGGTCTATGAGCTCGAACGTGCCGAGAGTGACGTAAAGCTCGAAGCGCTGACCATTCGCTTTTACCAAAACGAAGACGACCTCACCAAGGCCTTTAGTGAAGGTAAGCTCACGAGTACCACGAACCTCCGTGCTGCCGATATTGCCACCCTCGTTGATAGTAATGTCTACAACATTGTCGAGAAACCACTCCCACGTGTCTTTGCTCTTTTCTTTAACCAAAACAAATCAGTCGCCCTGCGTGACGCCGCTGTGCGTGAAGCACTTGATCTTGCAATTGATCGTAATGCGCTCGTTGATACAGTTCTCTCTGGCTATGGTGTCCCTACCGATACCCCACTTCCACCGACCAACACTGACAACACCTTACCGTCTCGAAACATCGATGTGGTCGCTGAGACCACTCGTATCTTGACCCGCGCTGGTTGGCAAAAGAACCAAAACGGCGTCTTCGAAAAGCGTATCGATGGGAATGCTGTGACCCTCGCCTTCACCGTCCGCACCGCACACACTGACCTCCTTGCCGATACCGCGGGATCAGTGATTGAAGCGTGGCGCGCCATTGGTATCCAAGTTGATATCGAAAAGTATGAACAGAGTGACTTATTGCAGGCCGTCATCCGCCCGCGCGATTTTGAAATCCTCCTCTTTGGTCTTGATATGAACCGAACCGTCGACTTATACCCATTTTGGCACTCAAGTCAGCGTGAAGACCCTGGTTTGAATATCGCGCAATATGCTAATATTGAAGTCGACAACCTCCTCGCTGATGCCAGAACCGCCACGAGTAGCAACGAAAGAGACCAGAAAGCGGTTACCGCAATGAATATCATCAAGAATGAGCGTCCAGCCCTTTTCTTGTTTGTTCCGTCACTACCGTACGTTGTTCACAAAGATGTCAGTACCGCACCGATGGAGGGATTAAGTAAGCCGCACGAACGATTTATGAATATTGAGAGTTGGTTTGTAGCCAGAGAAGACCGGTGGCCAATTTTTAACAACAGCAATGACTAATAACCTTAAAAAGTAATACCCTAACGAAATGAATATGACAGAACCAACCAACGGAACTACTCCGAACGGAACCCCCGCCCGCACCGGTGAAACCGGCGACCGACGCCGTCCTTTTAACCGGAATCGTCGTCGTGATGGTGCTCCCCGTCCGCATAGTGGACCGCGTATAGGTGAAGCCCGTACTGGAAGCTACCCCCGCCGCGATGGTGCAGCAGGCGCTCCGGCCGGAGACGCTGACAAGCGTCGCTCGAAGCGTCGCCGACCAAACGAACGTCGTCGCAGCATGACGAGTCCAGCCCTTACCCACCGCATGGCTATCTCAGATGAGAAGAGCCCTGTAATTCCTGAAATTACCGACGAAGATACCGTACGTATTATCAC
>CALMKR010000120.1 GCA_937867625.1 uncultured bacterium
TATTCATATCAAAGGCGTTCATGTCGTAGGTTTTAGCGTATACAGCACTGCCAACCTCTTGGACTAGTATCTCTTGGTTGCGACGGCGTACATCTGGCGCTATTTCAGGGTTGTTGATCAGTCTGCTCGCTAGTAGCACCTGTGGCAGTATACTTTTAATTAATTCAGCGTAGTTCATTTGAAACCCCAGCCGTCTATTGTCTTCTTAATGCTCTCTAGTGTCTGTATGACGGTTTTAACACGCTTATCTGCATACCGTTCATCTCTGTAGGGTTCAGCTCTCGCTATTAACAGGTCTATCAGGTCAGCTGCCTGTTTATCGGTTAGCCGGTTGGTGATCTCGGCTAGTGTCGTGGCGTTAGCGGTGTCAGTGTCAGCTTTCACGATATCGTTCGCCACTAGTAGTTCTTTAAACTCTTTAAACTCTTTGACCTTTTTAACTGCGAGGTCGTTGATGTACTCTTTTTGAAGTTCTGTTGCCATGCTCTAATTATAGCAAACAAAAGACGGCTCGTATTGAGCCGCCGATTGCCTATAGAGAACTGCTATTAGCTAGCGTTGTTCTGTAGGAGTGAGAAACCGTCTCCGCTGTCAAGGAATGCAAAGCCGATAACAATTTCAGCACGGAATGCTACTTCGTTGTGTCGTTGCAAGTCTCCGTTACCATCTGGGTCACCGTAAAGGATTGTAGATAGTGGGATATTACGCGCGATGCCCCATTTGAAGCTTGAGAAGTCACCCATAACGGCTTTGACACCAGTTGTGAGTCCCTCAGCTGAACCGCTAACAGTGTTTGAAACTGCAGCTGTAAGTCCACGTACGTTTTCAGTATTGAATCCGCCGAAGCCTAGTTCAGGGTATTTCTGAACGCCAGCACCGTTTTCAACTTCGCTAAGAACGCTTGCGTAGGTAGGGTCAAGACCAAGACCTGATGCAACGTAACCTGCGTTGTTGATTTGGCTTGCGAGTGCTTTCATATCTGTATCAGCGTTAGAAGTTTGGTTCACAATGTGAACTTTGTTTCCAGACATGCCGACGAGATAGTCAGTAACTCCACCAGTGTTTCCAGTAAGTGGGTTTACACCGTGGATAGCCAAGAGGTCAAGTGCGCGACTTGAAGCAGCTGCAACGTTTTCAGCGATCATCTGCATAAGTCCGATTTGATACTCTTCATCAGCCCACATAACTTCCTGTGATTCACGATGTGTGTACTGTAGTTTGTAAGTACGAGCTACAACCTTGGTAGGTTTTTGGCCAGTGTTACTCTTTTCAGCACTTTCACCGACTAGCTCCATTTTAGGAGTGCCAGTAAATGTAAACATGTCAGTCTGACCAGTTTTGAGGTCAGGTAGCTGTGGTGCTAGTCGTGCTAGTACACCGCTTCTGATGTTTTTCTTCCAGATGCCGCTTGCAGTATGGTTTGCAAGGCTAAGGTTTGTTGTTTTTAAAATTTGGCCGTCTACTCGTGACATGTTAATTCTCCATTTCGATTATTTAGTTAATCGTCAGAGTCTCCCAGTAATTCACGTCGCATTTTATGAAACGGAGTTTCATCTGGTTCGCCTACCTCTTTTTTGGAGATTGCTACACCGCTAGAAGTGTTCTTGGACAGCTTTTCGGCTCTCTTGAGCATTTCTTCTTTGGTGTCGCCTGTGACGAACTCTGCTAGCTCATCAGATAGGTTGTATTTGCTGATAGCCTCTATCTTGTCGGCTCTTGCAACAGCCTCTTTGATTTTGGCATCATAACCTTTTTGCTGCTCCGATAGATCTGCAATTTTGCTTTCGTACTCGCTACTTGCTGCCTCTAGCTTTTCAGCCTTTGACTTCAGCTCGTCGTAATCTGCAAACTTGCCACGTTCACGCTCAAGGCGTTCGGTGAACCATTTGGAGTCGCCTACGATTTGATCAATGTCCTCTTTTTTGAAGGCTTTAACTTCCTCGTATTCATCTGATGAATTTTTAACGTAAAATTTCTGAGTCATAACCGTTTTCCTTTCCTGGTCGTCACCAGTATTTCTGACTTATATTAATTATACACTATCGCCTATGGTATACGTCTACGTACACGATGTATTGATAGTACTGCTTAATAACATCGTCTAGTCGCACAATGCTGTTTACCTTTGCGCGGGTAATATTGTCGTTGCTTAGTAAGCCGGTGATGGTATCTGCTATGAGGTTGGCTGTGTTGCTAGCGTCTGGGCCTGATGTCTTGTGATAGACGTGTATCGCTATGCTGGACTGGTCTAGCACCATAGCTTCACGTCCACCACCCTCACGCTCGACTAGTATGTACTTGTTCGGTGGAGTCTTTGGCGTATCGGAGTATGTGGCGTAGCCGGTAATGTTGCTGTTAAGCCAGCTGATGATGATTGCCTCTACGTTGTTCATACGATTGCCTCTGCGCGGAAGTATCTGCACCAACGAGTCGGGGTGTTGCCGGCCATAAACACAACGCTGTCG
>CALMKR010000121.1 GCA_937867625.1 uncultured bacterium
CAGAGGCAGTAGTTAAATTACCCGTCATATCTATTACTAATTTACCATCAACATAAACAAACGCATCAGAACCTTTTCCACAAACAGTAATAACTCTGTCTTTGGATTTAAAGTCTGATTGGTAAAAACCTTTTGATCCACCAAAACCAATAGTTTCCCCAAACTGCAGATAGTATTCATGTACAGAAATGAAACATCCTTTAGAACCATCACTTATAGATATAAAGACGGTACCATTACCAGTAGTGTTATTGTCGTTTCCTACTCTAACTTTAAAACTAATAGTCCAACCCGTAGCATTAACGAGTCCTAAAGAACTTTTTTGGTAAAAACCATCTTGGTTAACTCCAAAACCATTTTTGTTTTGAAATAGCTTATTGTTTTGAATACTATACCCAAGTGATTCTGTCGTTGGTGAACTACCGGTGTACGTCCAACCTTGAGCACTAGGCAACGTTGCCATCTGCATATCTTGAGTCCAGACTGGAATAGCAGGAAATCCACCACCAATCCAGGCAGTACCACTGTCACGCATCAAGGCATCAAACACAAAGGTTTGACCGGATGTACTAGCTTGCAGAACACCGTCGACCCAAACTTCGATAGTGTCAGCACCGTCAGCATGGGCTCTAACTCTGATACCAACGTCGTGAAATCCAGCAACCACAGAAGTAGTTCCAGTCACGGTGTAAGTAGATCTGTTCTGAGCGTAAAGAGTTACATTAACAAATCCAGAAGCGTCGGTGTAAACACGGATACGGTCATGATCTAAGCCGTAGACGAAATCAGCAATAGTGCTGGACACAGCCCAGTTACCACGTTGCAGATACGTGAAGTGACGACCATCAAAGAAGTTAGTCATTGGCTGGCACAAGGCTTTTACTTGACCTGGTTGAGTAGAAGCTGTACCAACTAGCTTAGCGTCGAACTGACCAGTGGGTTGCAGATATTGATCTGAAGAACCGCCTTCTATAAGAAAACAGGGTTGGAGAGTAGTGGTTGGAGTCCAAGAAAATCCAGAAGTAGCTGAGTTTAAATAGCCAAACGGGTATCTTTTATTCGCGCTAAGAGCTTTCCAACAGACGAAGTTTGTCCCATCAGAAATCGATTGAGTACCTACTATGTGGTATGTAGTATTACCTGTTAGAGAAGGGGGGATTGGAAAAGTAAGCCTATACCATTCCCCATCTGTTTTAGATGTTAGCTGTTGTAGGTTAATACTAACAGCCGTACCATTAGTGATTAAAGCATTGGGGGTACCTGCAGTATCTGAATATATATAAAACTGTACTGTTCTATTGGCAGTACCGGTTTTGTATAATTTGACCCAAATAGAGGCCAAAGTTATATTCGTAGATGTTTTAAAAGAAGCTGCTCTGTAGTAACCGCCAGCGGCAGCGTATCCTATTTGTACAAAATCATTTTCTTCTACGTAACCGGTTTCAACGGAAAATTTATACAAATTACCAGTAGCACCATCAACCATCTCAGCACCCCACTGGCTACCCCCCCATTGTTGGTTAAAACCAGCAGGAGTCCAACCGGCACGATAAATATCTCTCCAGCCACCATCGACCGTAGGGATCATTACGTTGGTCAACCCGTCTCTTGGGCTGGCATTTATTACTTGGTCTTGGACTTTTGTTAACGACATTTATATTCCTTAGCTTACTCGGTTCAATATCCAACCGAATAGAAAACTTTCTTGTGATGGGTTCTTCTCAGCTATGTCGAGGTATCGCATAGCTTGACTAGAGTTTAAGCCACGAACCATGGCTGTCTCTCCGTCCTTGCCACGCCAGGCTAAAAACTTCTTCAGACAATCCAGGGAGACTGGGCCTAGGGCACCATCTATGAATTGGTCTGGATATTTAGAGCCTTGTGCATTGAACCCGTTAAGCCAACGTTGCAGCATCATAGCTGCTGTAGTAGGTCCCATATTAACACCGGTGTCTATCAGCTCTTCGGCAATCTTTTCACTCAACAGAGCAACTTGATCGAATTTAGGAGCAATGATATAACGTTGTGTGTAAATTTTCTCTGCGAAAGCACGAGGCATGTCTTTCATGTCTCCAGCAAAACCATTGGCTCTTGCTACTGCTTCTGTGATACCGAAGTTGGTTGGGCCACCTCGGTCATTGGGATCATTAACATAACCACCTTCAGCGGCGATAATGTTGTCTATTACTTTTTTGTTGTCCATTGTATTTTAGTTTGGTTAATGACCTATCGCCATCCAGCTTACATTAAAGTTGGAACCAGCAGTGGCTGAATAGAACTGAGTAGTTGAAAATGTAGAAGCTTGAACTGCCTGGTTTTGAACACCGGTAGAGGTCACAGAAAAGCATGCGGTAGGAAATGGTATAGGGAAAGTCACTACTACTCCAATTGTTGTAGAAGCAGCAATCCCCCACTGAATTATGAGACCGCCTGGAAGCTTTTGATATCCGTTTGTAGTTTTACTTTGATTGCTTCCAGTCCATTGTGCCAATATTCCTGCTGGAGTGACCACTTTGTTACCAACAGTTCCTGCCAACACTTCAGCCGAAGTAGCAAACGAAGCTACACCAAGCCATTCTAACTTGTCAGTAGAAACATTATAACGTAAAGTAATTTCCTGGTTAGTAGCCCAAGCACCAGCCGGTATGGGTTGATTACCCTGCATGGTAATAGTCTTAGCAACTCCTAGGTTGGAGAATGTTACTGTTGGGGCGGTGGAGGTATTAGGTCCGGAAACACGCAAACGAACTTCAACGCCATTGGCCAGCGTAGGTATTAAGGGGGTTGTAGTAACAGCTAAAGCGTCAACAGTACCGGTGGCAACTGCGTAGAAAACACCGGCCAGAGCATCAGCTTGAGCCTTGGTGTAAACGTCGTTAGGGTTGCTAGACTTCGTAGCATCCAAGGCAATGTTATCACCTAAGGTAGCACCGGTAGTCAGAGTTACGTTTGTACCATCGTAAGTATATTCGCCACCAGCTAAAGAAAGTTTGGAGCCATTCTGATAGACGTTAACGTAAGGTGGAGAACCTGAAATGGCGAACACGGTCTGTCCAGCACCAGCAGTGTACTCTACACGGGTAATAGCATCCCTCTGACGAGATGGTGGAACGCCAAAATATGACATCGATTAATCCTTAGGTTTTTTCAACGATAGAAGTGTTGGCAACTAGCACTGACACAGCATCGGCTGTCAAGTAAACTTTCTCTGTCGCAATCATGGCAATCTTGCCTAGATTTAGAGAACCGCCTGATGTGATTGGTATACGATAACCTACAACTACGTATGAAGCGTCGGCTTTCTGAACTTCAATAGTCACCCAGTGATCGGCCAGAGCGGCATCGATATTGGCAACTGTTCCAGCAAACAGAACAGACTGAGTGGAACCTGGAGTTGTATACAAGAGGGTACGTGAAGTACCGATAGCTACGTTAGCTGGAACGAAATTGGTTGGCATTTAGTTATTCTCCGCCTAATAGTAAAGGCATAATCACGGCATCATCGCCGATTGCTAACACATCGAACAGAATCGAAGCGTTAGACTTGAGTATTTCAAAAGTATCCGTGGCAACAGGAGCTATAGGTAAAGGCGTAGTCCAAGAAACTACGTTTGCAGCACAAGCAGTTACTACACGAATCTTTCCGGTTTGTGTACCAGAAGTGAATTGAATAAGATACTTGCCTGACGTTATTCCAGATATAGCAATAGAAGCGGCTGTTACGGATGTCGTTGTCCCGGCTGTAGCTGTGGCAGAAACCTGGTTTGTGAAGTTAGGGAAACGCCATGTGTACTGATCTCTGAAGAGGGCAATGACGGGGTTACCGAACGGATCAAACGAAGAAGCTACATAGCCATCATTGTAGGAATCTTTAGGAGCCAGAATTAAATCTACTGAAGACACTTGTGACAGTGACGTAGAGAAGCGACCTAAAGTATTTTTAGTAACACGTAGTTCAACACGGGCACCCGCAGCAAAGGATTGAGCGGTTGTCAGCTCTTGTCCCCGTCCTGCAACTGTCTCCCCTACTTCCATATATCCACCGATAGTTAAGGTGTTACCTGTACGAGCTGTGATCATCACAACTTCGATAGACGAACCTAACTCAATAGTGCAAAGGAAATATTCAAATGCTCCTGGCGTTGGGAATTTAGACCCATCAGCTACGACCAGAGCAGTGCCTGAAATCCCTAAGGGAGTAGACAATACCGTCTTAGCGTTATTTGCAAATAGCTGTTTCATAGTTTATGGAATGGTGTAAGAAGCGCTGGTGGAGAGTTGTGCAGCATAGGCAAGACTTAATGCAGTAACGTTCTTCACTAATGCCGATACAACAGCCGCTGGATTTTCGCTTAGAGGCACTTTTATTTTAATCTGGTCATGGCGAATATACTTGTTGCCAAAGGTGGGTATGGCAGTACCAACGCTAAAAGGTTGTAAGCGACCTAATTCAGCAACGCTACAGGTCCCAAAGAACTCTCCTAATGTTGCGTCTCCAGTATTGGTATAAATGAATATTGCCTGTGGCAACGTTCCACCCGCAACGAGTCCTCCAGTGACCAAATAGTGATCTCCGGAAACGGTTGTTTGGATGTTTAAAGTACTAGACATTACAGGAACCTTATAGCCCAGCTATAGTGAACAGAAAATTCTGACGTCTTATTGATACCGGGATGATTTTTTACGTTAAAAATAGCACCTGTTGCTTTAAACAATCCTACCTCAGTAAGTTGTTGTCCATTAGCCTGAGACTGATCTACGTCAGCTAAAAAAGTAACAACGATGTTAGGTACGTCCAGAGTGTAGACGGTTGGTATTGTGATAACGGGGGTAATCAAGTCAGTCTGATCTGGATCTTCTGGCTTTGGATACAAGCCCGCAGGGTCGATGTTGCCCCCGATGCCTGCTTTCAAATTAATGATTGGATCAGATGCAATGGCAGGTAGGTAAAGCCCTGATAGAAGAAAACGCTTGGCGTTCTTCACAATCAGATTCTTTTCTTCGAAGATTTTCTCCTTGCGGCCACCTTCAAAGCCCAACGAAATGCCTAGTATTCCTACTGCTGCAACGTCGTCAGACGTCTTCATTACTGAATTCATTATTTCCAAGTCCTAGATGTTACTAATGGTTTACCGCTTCTGTCTACAGTAAACGGTGTGTTAAAGGCATCAGAAAAGACAACCTCTATTGATGCTGAATCGCTTATGTCTTCGTTAACAGCTTGGTCGTTTACAGCCCTACTGTTATTATAACCTATGGTCAATCCGCCACCTCTAGTCATGTAGATTGGGCTTCCCATTGGTGCCCCGCCTCTAGTCATGACACCATTCAGACGGATGTTTAAAACGTCTGATTCATCATGGCCCCAATACGGTGGAGTTTCTGCAGTCATGTTGCTGGTGGCCCAGAACACCCCTATCCCTCCATCAACGATACGAGTGAAGACTAAGAAATCTGTCTCTCTCAGCTCTGATGGGTCAGGAATGTAAGTCCTGTAAGAGTCTTCTCCAAACATAGTCCCTAGGTAATTACCATAGAAACCTTTGTTGAAGTAGTACGCAAAGTTAGCCTGCATGAATCCTAGGTAGCTGGTCGTCTGAGAATCATTGACAGCATGCTCATTGATAAGGTCATTACTAGATGTCGGTCTAAACAAGGTAAACATGTAATCGGCAGGTATGGGATTGTTAGCCGTAGCAAACTTTTCCTCAACATCTTTGATGTTAGTAGTGTGTAAATACACAAGACGTAAACCCGGAAACTCAGACGAGTATGGAGCTACGGTTGTTCCAGCAATATCACTGCCGAAGTCCCGGTAGAAATCAATCTTACCCTTCTTAGGCATATACTGGTCTTGCCTACGAGTACGCAAGGTCTTCAACCACGACTTATGAAAGTCAGAGATAGTCGAGTAAGTACGAGCAGGAGCAATGTATCCGTTCACCGTTCCACCATTGAATGGTCTTGGGTAACCGTTGATCTCAGAATCAAACCCAACCAAAGCATCTAACGATGAAGGTGCAGACATACGTGTGTACTTAGGACAGTTGCCACGAATCAAAGGATCAGTGGCGTCTCTACGGAATCGACCAATACCTTCAGTTAGGCACTCACAACGTTCACGTTCCAAGGTGAAAGTGATAAGGTCGTCAATCAGTACAAGCGTTTCGTCTTCTGTCGGAACAGTCCAGACATAGATAGGGGTTGTATAGCTAGGCTTTACTGTCCGGATAATTTCGGATAATTGCTCAAAGCTCTGTATATTCTTGAAAGCAACGGTTTTGACGTTGACTAGGAACGTGTGCTTCTTCAGATAGTTCCTCATGAGCCAGTCAGCGTAACTTCCAGGGGTAGCGTACCGGTTAGGTGTCGCTTCAGCAATGATGCCGTCTGGGACGCTTCCAGGCACGCTGGCGGGGACGTCTGGCATGATGTGACTTGGTATCATAAAGTTGAGCCACCAGTCACCGTCGCGTTCGTAGTCTTTGACTTCAATCCAGAGAGCTATCTCCTGACCTACGGCAAGAATGTCGCCTACAGCTACAGTAGGGTCTAGGCCGTAAGGAACAATGTAGGAGTTCAAGTCTGTAATCACCAACCATTGGTCTGTGTTCAAGTATTTCTTGATCTCCAGCACAGTCTCGATGTCACGAGCCAAAGGAATGCCTAGCGTGATGTTAAGACCTTTCCTCATCGTGTCGAGGTTTGGCCCATTCACGTACAGGTAATACAACCCGTAGATGAAATCTTTGAATAGTTGGCTGGACGTAGCAGGGCTTATATCAATAAGCTTGGCGTAGTGCTCATAAACCAGGTTGTCGTCAATCTTGGCATCGATTGCCCAGATAGCATATTGTTTGCTTCCGTCAGTCAGCACACGGTACGGAAAACCCATGGTCGATAGCGGACGAGAAAATGCAATAGTGTTGGCAACAGTGTCGATATAAAAGTCAGTATCCTCTTCCAACATTGAGGTTGGCATCAATGGACGGTTGGCAAGACACTTGGCATATTTCAATGCAGTCTCTTTGGGTATGTAGTACGTCTCAACAGCGTTATTAACTTTACCAGCAACAGGTGAAGACACTCCGACGTTGGACTTATCTGTCAACAGAATTAACTGCTGTTGGGAATTGGTCAAAACGGAAATATCTTCCAGGCTGATGATAGAGGTCAGTTGCAGGAACCTGTTGTATATATCAGACGCAGCTATGGCGTTGGCTTCCATCAATAGGTTTACCTTCGATGCATCCTCGAACATGTAAATCCAGAAATCTGACAGGCCATGCAGATAAGTAAGGACCTTGCTATCCTTACCTATGTTGAAGCCTTCGCTGGAAAATTCCGATAGATCGGTGTATTCGCTCATTATGTGATAACTGCGTTAGTTGTAGTCATTGAATTAACCTTGAAAACGTTCAAGGAATCATTCGGTAAAAGTGTGTCGGTGATTGTACCAGACGTTGTGTTCAACAGGTCTTTCCAATACTTTATGAACGTGATGTTCAGCGGAGTCTGAATAGATCCTACCCCAGCAGCGTTTAATCTGGCCACAAGGTCGGACATAACAAAAGGTTCGCCCGGACCAATCTCAGCAAGATAAGCAATAGCTGTGTTGTTGCAAGTATCGGCGTCAGGAGCTGGACCATTGTATCCCGTGATAGTAATGTCCAGCATCGTCAGGTTGAAGCCTTTAGCTATCGGATCAGCACAGACCACACGGCGGGCAGGGTCCGTCAAGTAAGCCTGGATTCCATCAATGTTCTGATGGTAATAAATCGTGAAGGACACTGTCTGATTAGCGTAGGTAGCACCATAATCTACTGTGATAGACTGATTATCAGAAAAACCATATTCAGTGTATCGATTTACGTAAGTAGCACTAAACGTACCTGTTGGGCTGTCGGAAAAAGCTCCTGCCAGCTCATAGGTAAAGCCTGCAGCAGTTGCTGAGGTTACGACGAAGGTACCGTTGTAGTTTGTAGGAGTAGCTCCGCCGATAGTCACCCTGTCTCCTATCATCAAACCTGTATTCGGAGCAGTAACCGTTACAGTTGTACCCACTCTGGCTATCGCGCTAGGAGTGATGCTGATTACGTACGTGTTTGCCCAGGTGAATGGAACGGGAACGTTAGCTGTGATTGTGCCGGTGGCTGGAGTAACAGCCGCTACGTCAACAACGAAGGTGAACGTATTAGCACCAGTAACGGTGATTACGTGATCACCATTGTACTGCGATTGATTTGCACCCAAAATAGTAATTGTGTTACCAGTGGTGTAACCGTGTCCTGTGCAAGTAACTGTTGCTGTTGTAGATGTACGGGTGATACTAGAAACAGACTTGGACACGTACTTAGGCAATGTGTCATCTGCTGTACCGCCAGATATCAAGGAGCGATCAAATTTATAAACGGATCCAGTCAGGACTACTTTCCCATCGTCGTCCGTAGTCAGTTGAATGATAGACGAAGCAACAGGTGTACGGCAATAGACATCAGTAGCACCGCCGTTATGAATCCAAATAGGGTCAGCCACACCTGGCACTAAGACTTTTATCTGGTCTCGCACCATCTCGGGATCTCCCATACCAACGGTCTTCACTTCATCAATCATGGAGAAATAATCTCTTAGATTTGAGTCTATGGAAGGAACGTTGATCAGGTTACGAGTAGAAATAGCAGTACGGGCTCTGGCAATAAACTCTGAGTTTGTCTCTATGTCTTGAGCAGCTTCACGCAGATAATTAATTTCACTATGTAAGAAGTATGGATCAAAATTAGTGAAGTACAGCAACGAACCGGTTGTTATGTTGTACTCAATTCCCGGTTTTTCAGCTATTAAATCAACGTCAATGTAATACTGATTGGAGTTGGCATCGAAGATTAATTCCTCTGCAGCAAAGGTTACAGATGTAATTGGATTGAACTTGATCTGACCGTCCGTGCTGAAGAAAATGTCACTGTACACGTTTATGGACTTGGCCTTAGCGAAGTATAGGCGTGCGTTGATAACTGACTTTATACCCAGTCGTCTAGTTAAAAACCAGTTACTTAAGAGCTTATCAACGAATACTTGAGGTGTGTCATTAGTCACACCAGCAAGGTCATTATTTTGCATGTAAAAAATAAGAGCTTTATTAACCAGGGCTAATAATGTAGCAGATGGACGAATAACTAGGTCTCGTAGTGCCGTTCCCTCTCTCATGTCGGCTGAAGGAAATTTGGCTTTAAGAATTTGTTGAGCGGCCAGCTCTGCTTCTAATATTTCATTTTCAGTGACTTCGAGCCCTGGCAAGTAACTAAACAAATCTACGTTATTCGTGGACATTTAACTTTATATTCCTTACCACATATCAGGCCAGTGGCGATTGCCTTTATCGTAATTCTGTTGAGCCGGAATGACCCTAAGATTAGCCTCACAATGGAGACCGGAAACTAATGGTGAATTTAGAGGTACGACATGATCTACATGCCATTTTACACCAGTGATTTCTGTTCGTATTTTAGCTAGATGATAAATTTCATCGACTATGAAACTTTCTGACCAGCTAGGTATACGACTTAACTTTACAGCCCTACGTTTTGCATTTCTAGCATTAGCCTTCTCAGGATGTCTTTGGCACCAAGCTAACTGCTTAGCATAGTTTTTAGTAGGATTGTTTTTTACATACAATTTACCAACCTCAAGCCTATGTTCTCTATTTTGATAATAATGCTCTAAGTTTTTTTTATTCTTACAAAGTTTACATAGTCTACCTATATAAAATTCATCTATGGGTTTTATTTTATCGCAAGCTTTACAACATTTATCCATTGGCAATCTTCATATCGAGTTGAGGAAAGGGGATGGCTACTGAGGCCGTTTCGCCAGCTCTGGTGATTATTTGAACGTAGATACTGAGAGTTTCACCCTCGGCATTTAATCCCTTAATTATGATCTTATCGAGCTGACTTGCCAAGTCTTTTGTACGTCCAGCTAGTAAGTTCCTGGTCTGCCCTTCAGCGTCCTTTATACAAGTAGCTATAGCACCCATGAACTGAGCGTCGTCGGTCTGACGGTTGGCTCCTATAGCCAGCTCTGGAACATTAGTACAAAAGGT
>CALMKR010000122.1 GCA_937867625.1 uncultured bacterium
AGTAGTTGCAATGGACATCCTTGCACTCCCTCACGCTTGAATACGCTCTGAAGCCGACCAGAACGGGCAATATGAAAATCCAAAGTCCACTGATCTAGCTGGATGAGGGGAGGGGTACTAGATATTTAGCAAGTGGGAGAGGGACGAGTGCGAGCTGGTTGAGAGTTGCGATGAGATCGGCCTGGAGCAGAGCTGTCATGTGATTTTGTGAAGATTATATAGGGTTATAAGAAGCATTGAGGAGGGTTGGGGTGGTTTGGGTGTTATAAGCCTATAAATTAAATTGAAAGTAAATGTTGACTCAATCGCAGCGGACGCAGCTAAATAAAGACATTCTGGAGTATCTGGTCAAGAACGGATTCGCAGGAACAGCTTAGAAATTCTCAGAGTAGCTGGGGGTCAGTCTGGCGGAGGTCGACCCCGAAGGAAACAAGCTGTAACTCAAGTGGAAATCCATTCTCACCCTCCAGAAGAAGATTACCAACCTCTAAGAGGTGGTAAAGAATCTACAAGAGATGCCACGTGGGCCAGCAAAGAAAGGTCCGGTAGACCTATCTGCCGAGTAGCTCTACATTCCGATCAACCCCCCGAAGTTCGAGCTCAAGGGCCACAAGTCCAACATAACCGCCCTCGCTTTCCATCCGCAGTACTCCTCGCTAGCGACTAGCTCATAGGATGGAACCATAAAGATCTGGTAGTTCGAAACAGGAGACCTGTAACGCACCTTGCGCGGACACACTAGTACCTCTTCGATAAGCAGACCCCGTAAACTGCGTAAACTTCGATCAGCAAGGAAGGTACCTCGTCTCCTGCTCATCCGATCTCTCCATCAAACTCTGGGACATCAACAACGACTACCTCTGCTTCAAGACCCTCAACGGACATAACCACAACGTCTCATATGTATGCTTCAACCCCGAAGGTGACCTAGTCTTCTCTGCATCCAGAGATAAATCCATCAGACTCTGGGAAGTCTCCACTGGCTACTGCAAACGCACTTTCACAGGCCACGAAGGCTGGGTAAGACGCTTAGCAGTGTCCAAAGATGGACAGACATTTGTAAGTGGCTCAGATGACCAAAGTGTAATGGTCTGGAACGTCCAAAAATAGGCACCAACTCTTCGCTTCTTCGCCCACGATAACGTAATAGAAACAGTCCTCCTGATCGAAGGAGACACAAGCGCAAAACTCATGAATAGCGAATTCCTAAAGCATAAATTTACGCCCTAGGTGAGAATGAACGCTCTAAAATAATTAAACGAGAAAGGAGCCTCGGGAATGGCCAACTATTATCAAGCATTTATCCTTACCGGAGGCCGAGATAAAATGATAAAGCTCTTCCTCTGCCAAACAGGAGAACTGCTTCACACCTTTACTGGCCATGACAATTGGGTACGATCCCTCTCCCTTCACGTTAATGGCAAATACCTCTATTCCTCCTCGGATGATAAGACCATCCGTATTTGGGATTTAAATTTCGGTAAGGAGAAGAAAAAGATATAAGCTCACGAACATTTCGTATCAGTTGTCAACTTCAACTGCAAATACGGAGTGGTAGGCTCCGGCGGCAATGATCTAATAGTCAAACTGTGGCACCTCAAGTGATTCACAGCCTTATATGTATAGACTATCCAAGCATATTTACATCATCATATTATTAAAGTTTCCTCAGAGAGCTCGATGAAATCTACAAGAAGAAAGGATAAAATAATCATTAGTCTAGAGAGATGACGTTGGCATTCTATGGGAGAGAAGGAGGAGGTCGCTTCTTCTTTCTTTAGGGTTCGGTTGGAGGTTATGCCATTCTCTTTAATTGAGCCTCAATAGGCAACTATGATATATTTTTTATCTTTCCTTCGATAGGCTTATCTCCAGTGTTAACAGAAAACTATCCATTCTTGAAGAACATGACTTCCGTCCCTTTTTCTTCAGAATATTCATTTAATATTGCCAGCAGTACACAGTCAACCTTGAAACTGTAAGTAGGTAATTTACACAAAGGACAAACCCATTTGGGATTTGCAGTTGATGAGGTAACAATCATATAGTTGTACAGGTCAAAGCATTGATAATGACTACAAAACATCCCTCTTGCAGGTATCTTCAACCTCTCCGTCGAAAGCGTACACGAAAGTGGGATCTTAACCACCTCACAAGTTACCTAATCAGAGCCACTCTTGAAGCTGGAATCTAGTATCTTCTTAGATTCCTAAAAGGAAGTAACACATTGATCAGCTATTTCCTTGACGAGGGGATCGACCTTCCGGTCTTCGACCATGAATAGACCAATAAGATGATTTTACTGAATAATTGTTCACAATGATATTCGTATAATCCGGGAAGAGAACAAAATACTGAGTACTCTATTTCAAGCGAAAGCATCGGACCTGCAGACGATATCTCATCGAAAGATCCTATTATGACAGGTATATTGTAAATTCATGCTTTTTCTTACTCTTGCGAAGCAGTCCCATGAAAACTACCTTCTTTACTTCTTTGTTTGGCAGCATAAGACGGAGATGACACATACTGCAAAATTGCGTACCTGCCTTCTTCTTCATGCATTAAAGATGGTAATAATTATTGCAATGAAGACAGAGAAAGGCATTCTATCCTCCATGAACCTATTTCTCACACAGACACACTCCCCTCTCGAAAAGATTATTGACTAGACCATTTTATCCATTCATAGGATGTACCTTCTTATAATCATTCTTGTTTCCATTTGATTTCAATGAACCATTTTGATGCTTTGACACTTATTTTGGTCGATTTGTACCAATTACTATTACATCTGCTGATTTCTTGTCCATCTTTGTTTATTTGTGAGTGGTAGGTGGTGGAGGTATGAGCGGTGGAGGTATTGTTATGGCAACTGGTTGAGGGGTATACTTCTCCCGAACGCTTGGATACTTTGTCCTAAACTTCTCGAAGAACTCTCCATCACATACCTTCTTCATTAATTCAGGCAACCCTGCCCCAACTTCCTGGCACTTCGCATAAAAATCTCTCGTGGTTTCCTCAAAGGGTATGCCTTTATTGCCCCTGATGGTGTAGAAGGTACTGAGAGCTTTATACAATGAGAAGTAGATATTATTTTCTGAGATGAGTGGGAATAGACTGGTGCTAAGTTCCCTCAATGATTTCTCATCAGCCTTGCCCTGTACTAAACTTTGAAACACTGGCATCAAATATCGATCAAGTTCTTCCCCCATCTACTATTTTCCTTTATTTATTTTCGCTACAGAGACTCCATTAATATTCACTCTTTTTTTCATCCATTTATAAATACTACAAAATTGTTGACTAGCACCTCGCATCTATAAGCAGTCACATACATATCGAAACATCAACCCTATCCTTTCTCACCACCATTCACTCATCAATCACTAGTTCTATACGGATAAGTCGCAAAGGAATCGATAGGCCTTCCTATTTTACTTTTATTTTCAAGCTTCTCTTAAGCGAGATATGGCAAAACGGTAAAATTGATTGGCGTAGATAAGGATAGTTTGGGGTGAATGAAATGATAAGATCATTGAGCCTTGAAGCTCTGCTCTTGGATAACCTTCTCAAGACGAACGAGAAGCTCGGGGAAAGTCTTGAGGACTGTATGGGTGCCTGTTGGATGCTCCTTGGAGAGATCGTTGGTAGCCTTCCATTGCCTGATGACGTAGTCGTTGCTGGCGTAGTAGGCAGTTGAGTTGTGGTTGAACACTCTGCGCTCGACCACCAAATCTCCAAACTGAATTCCTCTTGCGAGTCCTCCCAAATTGTTGGCATTCACCTTGTACTTGGCGAGTAATTGAAGAACTTGGGTGGATTCTGGGTCACTGATATTCAAGACCTCAGGTCTTGAGACGCGAGTGTTATAGGAGCGGTAGGATACTGGTCGGGAGTAATAGTAACTGTCGAACTTGTTGTACATCAATAGATATGTAATAAAATATATTCTCTACGTCAGTAATTCTGAAGAATAAACTCAGGCGTAAAACCTGTAAAATAATCATCAATTTATAAAGGAATATAATAGGAAAATATCGTCTATGGGCGAATACATGCATACTCACTCATCGATAGTTTTCTCGAATCGTTAAGCGATATGGATCGGATGATCTTTGAAGTTTTCTCTTTGTTTTATTTTATTATTTTTCGGGTAAACATACACATGCTTTTAATAGATAGTTCAAATGTAAATTCTGGTGGTGGAGTGTCTTTATTATTGTATTTAATTGAGTCATTGGAAAAGAAGGGCATTCAGTACCAC
>CALMKR010000123.1 GCA_937867625.1 uncultured bacterium
TCATTACTCTACTCCTTCGATTTTCATTCGGGTTATTACTTCGACAATCTTTAGCATGTCGGTTTCGGTTGTCGGCACGTTTTCTTCTTCGGCTATCTGTATGAGGTGTTCCACCATGGTATCTATGTATTCAGATACTACGTTTTCAAAGTCTTTACGGGTCATTTTTAACACTTTCTTATAATTAAATCTGGGTGCTTCCGATGATCTACACCCTCGGAAGCGGTTTGTTTTTTGAGGTACTTGGAATGCATTGCAGACCACACAGACCGCTCGAAGGGGTGGGACACTCCAAACGGTCAGCGCGACCTGCAAGGCGCTCATAGTGAGTCTTTCCTCAAATACTCATCTACAAGTTGCTTGCACTGATCGAAGCCTATAGCAAACGAAGTGAAGTAGCCCCGACCGGCTAGTTTATGCAGCATTTGCTCCTGCTCTTTTAGGTGATCGTTCTTACGTAACGTGCCGTCTTTTTTATAGACGGTTTGACCGTCTTTCTTTATTTCGAGAAACAGCCCTGAGTAATACTCAACCTTGCCATCATTTGAATGAAATAGCGCTGGTACCGCCAGAAAGAAATCTGGGAATCCACGCTCGTTAAGCAGACCGTATAATGTTCGGCTATACCGACTTGTGTTGTTCACACCCGATAAGTCGAAATGATACGGTATATCGGGGTACTGAATATTCATGTATCTTGCTAGTTGCTTGTATACGTCCACCTCACTCATAAAGCCCTCTACTCTCTACTCGTTTATCCAATAGCTCAACCGCTTTTTCTGGTGACGGAGCTATCTCCGCAAGCTCAACACGCTGACCGTCTATGTTCGGTCGTACTTGTGCCACCCAGCCGCGCCGTATTGGTTTTAGCTTGAATGAACGGAATTTACGCATAAGCTTCGCTTTGACTACATCTTTTTCGGTTAATTCGTAGTGCAGTGGGTAGTTCTCAAGTTTGTGAACCATTACGAAGCCTTGCCTCGCCGACTGATACGCCCACCAATTTGACCGACTTTTTGTGCTCGCTTCGGTCCAGTCAGTCCGTCTCTGCCTATTGCAGTTGAGGCAAACCCACCATTTCCGCTTGCTTTACCGCCCAATCGCCCCATCTTCTTATAATGATCAGGGTCTCGTGCTAAATTTTTATCTCTCGCTTTTATTCCACCGCCTCGTGTTGCTGGCATTATTTCACCCTCCATAAAGTTACATAACCGTTGTGTCGTTCTTTTCGTCTGCAAACTACTTGTGTTCGAGTGTTCTCAATAAGACCTGTTCGAGAGTAAGCGGTAAATATTGCGCCTAATGCTCGGTTGTCTCTTGTGAAGATCCCTCTCTCATTAAGCGGAATAATGACATCGTCAGCCGTGAATGTTTCCTTGCTACTCATAATCTCGGTCATTCGTTCGTTGACTGCTTTTCTCCACTCGGAATCAGAGTTCAAATAACTCCTCTCCATCCCTTCGTGTTTCGCTTTTCTCGCTAGATCATAAATCGTTGTCTGAACCATGGTTTACCCTCCTTGGTTTTAATACCCCATTTCAAGTGGTCGTAGCTGATGACCGATCCACCACAGAGTGCCATCAGCTATCACCACTTGAATATGGTGATGAGTCGTGCCGTGGACTATGAACAGGGTGACTCACTTCCTGCTGGCGCTATTACTACATATGCTTTAGATATTTACCGGATTGGTAAACCGACCACGGCCTCCAATCGTTTCCACCAGCTGAAATTTTGTAAGCCCACTCGACATTAGTCGCAGGGTCTTTCAGTTGCTCGCAAGTTGGTCTGCCCTTAAGACTTCTGATCTGGAATGCTCCACATGAGTGAGCGAGTAGTCCATTTATAGGACTTGTGTCACCTACTGCATCTGCTGCGCATCCCGACTCGGCTTGCACTATTGCCTTTGCTATCTGCACATTCCAGTCGTATTGCTCAATCAGTCTCAGAATCGGCTCGCAACCGTTCTGAGATGGTCTGGTAGGTTCAACGACTGGCTCTGGCACTACTTCTTGTAAAGGTACTTCGGCTGGCTTTGATACCGGCAACGCCTCCAGCTTTGGCGTTGCTATGGTTTTGACGTTACGGCCGTTTGAACTGCCTTGATTTGTGAAAGCTCTTTCGCCTCCGCCTTTACCGTCTCGTTCTTGTTTCGCTCGTAGCTGATGCCCTTATTGAAAGCGATGCCTGCTGATACTGCTATGAGTATTGCTGTTACGAGTGTTACAATTGCTGCTGTTTTCACTGATTCGATGTTAAGTTTTTTCATATTCTTTTTCCTTTTTTGTTGTTTTAATTTTGG
>CALMKR010000124.1 GCA_937867625.1 uncultured bacterium
AGATCAAATCAATCGCCGACCAGCTCCGTACCAAACACGACGATACGATTGAAACGATGCTTAAGGTCGACATGGAACTCTTTAAACGTAATCCGACCAAGGTACTGAAAGAAAAGCGCCAGCAGATGCAAGACGCCGTCTCTATCCTCGATTTCGAAACCGCAGCTATCATCCGTGACGAAATTGCCTTCCTCGAAGCCGAAGCAAGTGGGAAGGGCAAGAAAACCAAGAAAACCCTCATATAGAACAATCTCCCGAGGCCTTGCCTAGGGAGACTCACTATTGATTGACTAAAGATAACTTTCCTATATTCTGGCAGTGGAATCGCTGCTGTTGTTTAGCAGCGGCGAATTATGAGCAACGGAGGAACACATGGCGAACTTGATGAGTCCGGCCATACTGGCAGAGAAGTGTGATGTAAATGCGGCCCGTAAGGTTCATCGCGCAAAGATGCGCTGGTATTTGAGTTGTGTTATATCGGGTCAAAAGGTACTCGGCACTCCGTTGAAGAGTCAGACGGATGTCAAAGAATGGCTGAAATTTGGTTCCACCATTTTTTTCAAGCACCCCACACGCTATTCGTATCTGACAGCGATACGGAATAAGCAAGAATATTACTTGAATCAGCAACCTGTCACCATCCTCGGTGGCACCGCAATGATTCGCTTCTGAGTCACACCGCCACTCTGAGAAAGCCACCCACCCGGGCCAACTTTCTCCGGGTGGCGCTTTCTTTTTATATTCAATTTTCCATATTCTCCGTTCCTTGCTATACTCTTCTATAAGGAACCACTACCGCCAGGCAGTGGCGTTTCGCTTATTTAGATAATTTTTTTGGGGTAGTTTTAGTATGGCCAAAGCTTCAGACAACAAAAAGGAAATTGGAGGCGGCGTGAAGAAAATCACCCGTACAAACATGGACGACCGATCCCAAAAGATCATCGTGCGTGGTGCTCGTACCCACAATCTCAAAGACATCTCGGTCGAAATGCCCCGCGGAGCCATGATCGCGATCACTGGCCCATCTGGCTCAGGCAAGTCTTCGCTCGCGTTTGATACTATCTTTGCTGAAGGGCAGCGACGCTACGTCGAATCCCTCTCTCCATACGCGCGCCAATTCCTCAACAAGATGCAGAAGCCTGACGTAGACGAGATCTCTGGCCTCTCTCCAGCGATCTCAATTGACCAAAAGTCAGCCAGTCGTAATCCGCGCTCAACCGTCGCCACCATCACCGAAATCTACGACTACCTCCGTATCCTCTATGCTCGAGTTGGACAACCGTACTGTCTTGATGTTGATGTCCCAATCCAGAAGATGTCACAAGACGAAATCCTCCGGGTCGTGCTCGAATCAATCGAATCAAAAGAAGTGAAGTCTGCCACCAAAGCTCAGTCACAGAAAGTCCTCGGGATTGAAGTATCAAAGGGCCGTGTGGTTATCTTTGCTCCGGTCGTCGTTGGTCGCAAGGGTGAGTACTACCAGCTCCTCTACGACCTCCTTGGTAAAGGTTTTGAAACAATCAAAATCGATGGGGAAGTAAAGCAGCTCCGCGAACGTATCGAACTCAGTAAGACCAAGCGTCATGATATCGATGTGCTCGTCGACGAAATCTACGTGAGCGAATTCACCGATGATCCAAAAGGTTCGCACGAGCGGCTGTCCGAAGCGGTCGAAGTAGCACTCAATCTTGCCAACGGCTTGGTGAAAATCGAGTCTCCTGACGGCACCTCACGTATGCTCTCAGCCAAGTTCATCTGTCCAGTTGATGGCTCGTCATTCCCTGAGGTTGAACCACGTCTTTTCTCCTTTAACTCACCATATGGCGCTTGTCCTGAATGTAATGGACTCGGTGTCGTCGGTATCTTCCAGAGTGATGTTTGTCCTGTGTGTAACGGTGCACGTCTGCGTAAAGAAGCGCTGCGTGTCTTCCTCGGTGGCGATGCGAATAATCTCGGTATCAATATCGTCGACTTCACCGCGATGACGGTCAAAGAAGCGACGAAGTTTATTGAGAATCTCAAGCTCTCGAAGTACCACCACGAAATTGCTTGGCCAGCCTTGCGTGAAGTGATTGATCGTCTTGAGTTCATGAATAATGTCGGTATCGAGTACCTGACGCTTGATCGTCGGGCGAACACGCTCTCCGGTGGTGAGGCACAGCGTATCCGCCTCGCGTCGCAGCTTGGTTCAGGGCTGGTGGGTGCTCTTTACGTACTTGATGAACCAACCATTGGTCTCCACCAGCGTGACAATGACCGTCTGGTGCAGACGCTCTCCGAGCTCCGTGACCTCGGGAACACCATCATCGTTGTTGAACACGATGAAGATACCATCTACGCGTCAGATTACATCGTTGATATTGGCCCAGGGGCTGGTATCCATGGTGGTGAGGTAGTGGTCGCTGGTTGG
>CALMKR010000125.1 GCA_937867625.1 uncultured bacterium
CCGATATCGTCCACTTTGCTCGCTCTGGGCAGGTGTACACGCTAGGAGCTTCTACCACCATCACTGTACTATCTCCAGCGCGTGACCCATCAATGCTCGAGAGTAATACGTCTTCAATTGTGGTGAAGGTGAGCTATGGCGAAAGTGACTTTATGCTCACTGGCGATGCTCCCGAAGGCATCGAAGATTATCTCAGTGTCACCTATGGGGAGGCACTCCAAAGTGAAGTGCTCAAGCTCGGACACCATGGCTCGAAGACTTCAACCGGTGAGTTATTCCTCGAAGCGGTGAAGCCGCAATATGCAGTGGTCTCGTCTGGCAGGGATAATCGCTACGGCCACCCCAACGTGGAAGTGGTAGATAGAGTAACTGCGCGGAATATTCCTATCAGTAATACTGCCACTGAGGGCGCTATTCATTTTCAGAGTGATGGTGCTCGGGTTTGGATAAGGCAATAACCACTATACTCAACAGGCTCTTCTCAAAATCATTCAGTGGCACGGCGGACAAGAAAAATGACCCAAGTGGGACGAGTTTGTCCAGCGAGGGTCATTTTTCGTAGTCCAACAAAGTAGCTGGCGATTTTTGGATAAAGCGCTTAGATAAGCTTTGCTTCCTTGAGAGTCTTAAAAGCACCATTCTTAGCGATAGTACGGAGACCCTTGGTTGAAACAGTAATAGTTACTGTCTTTTCAATCTCTGGAACGAAAATTCGACGCTTCTGGAGGTTTGGCGCACGCTTTGTCTTCCCTGATGGGTTAAACTGCGTAGCACGAGTACGGTTACTGTACTTCCCGCCAATCTGGGTCTTTTTTCCGGTAATGTCGCAAACTTTTGCCATATCGATGTTTTTTAGTCCCGCTATCCTACCACGGATGGCTAATATTGCAAGTTATATAGAATATAGACGAAAAAGTTTGAGCATCAGGAAGTAGCATCGTATACTAGGCCTATATTCAATAACTGACCCGTATGTCGTTTGATTCACCAGAGGCAGGCTTCAATCACCCAAAGATAGTACCAAACCGAGTTGAGCGCATCGATACTACGCCTACCTTTTGGCTACGTTTAGAGCCAAACGAA
>CALMKR010000126.1 GCA_937867625.1 uncultured bacterium
TACAATAGGTACGTGGCCACCGATACCGACATACCAAGTACTGTACCCCAGACCATATCGACGAGTGTTATTGAGAGTGGCCAATCACGCAAGGTGGCGAGGTTGGTGAGGTCATACGTCGCGTACGTAAAGAAACCAAAGAGAGCACCGTAGATAAGTGCATATTGCCATTCTCCTTTTACTACCGCTGGATAAATCGCAAAAATAACCAGACCAACGAGGAACACGAGATAAAAGATAATGGCGGCTGTCCAATTAATATCCCCCATGATGTAGCCGAGCTTTTCTTTGTAAAAATTACTCGCCACAAACCCAAGCCAGACCATATCAATTGCAAAAAAGATTGGTACTGAGATGAGGTACAACATCACCAACTGACTGATGTTCATATATCTCTATCATATCATAAATGAATCTACCAGTTATTAGTAATTCTCTAGGTGATTCAAGAAACAAAGTGGTAGTGCACGGATAGGACCATTAGGAATAGGCCCTACTCGTGGAAATTCGCCATTGTCGAGCTTCGCTCTCTGTGGCTCATTTCACTGATTCAAGCATCGCCGCCACTCCAGCCAAATCCCTATTCTGTCCAGCATCAAGAATGATGGTATTGCCATGAGCCGCCGCACTCGTAATCGTATCAAGGCGGTTGGTATCAGAGAGGAGCTGAATTGATTGTTCAGTTGAAAGTCCGGCATTTTGCATGGTACGCATCGCTTCCTCGAGTCCGCGAGCGATCGCCTCACGCATCTGCGCCATACCTTCTCCTTGAAGCTTCTTACTCTCCGCTTCAGCCTGGGCAGCGCCCACGAGCTTGATACGTTGTGCTTCCGCTTCATTACGAGCCGCCTCCATAAGACGCTTACTGGCAATCACCTGATTAAAGGCATCACGTACCTCAGGACTTGGCTGCGGCTCATCTACGAGGACGTTTTCAATGATGTATCCAAAACGGGCAAATTGCTCTGATAGTGCCTCTTGAACTTGCTGCTCAACGTTATCGCGGTTCGCGTAGAGGTCAGTCATTTCCATACCTGATGCTGTCTGACGAACATTATTGAGCACATATGATGTAATCTGTTTTTCCGGCGCTTCAAGTTCATAATGAGCCTTCACTGCCCCCACTCCATCATCACTCGCCCGGTACTGCACCTTGACTGGTAGTGTCATGAAGGCATTGTCGCTGGTCTTAACTGACACGTCGGCATGAATCTCTTGGATCTGCAAATTGACACGCGCCACAATACTAGTAATTGGCCATGGCAGTTTTACATGGAGACCAGGGAACACTGCCGTCTTGTGCGGCCGGCCAAAGGTTTCGAGAATGGCGGCGGTTTTTCCGCGGACAACAAAGAGAATCGACGGCATGAGGAGCAAGAGAACAATGAGTAAAATCCAAAACATATATTTATGATTACCTGTAATACGGTTTAGCATAACGGAAAACTACTCTGGTGACCAGAGTAGTTTTCCGTTATTATTCTATCAATGCAACATCGTGATGTTCTTTTCCGTGTTCATCATGCTCACCTTCACCATGAGCATGTTCACTGTTGATAGCAAAAGCCACGAGCGACATCACCGCTAATCCGACAACCAGGACGAGGAGATGCTTCGCAAAACCAGCACTATCGGCATGATGATGCGGTTTGGGAATCAGGTCGTGGAGTACCACATGCAAGAAGAAACCAGCAGCCAGTGCGAGTAAGAGGACCTCAAGATCATGATTCACGACAGCGAGATAGCTAAGACCAATACCAATGAAGATGGTACTTGAGGTGAGGAAGTTTATCGTAAGGGCACGCTTCGTACTGTATCCCGCCTGACGGAGCACAAAGAATTCTGACACTTCTTGGAGTGCCTCATGAATAAGGATTGATACCGTCACTGCCATACCAAGCGCCGGAGACACCAGAAAAGCCGGAGCCAAGATAATACCGTCAGCCACATTGTGCACCGCATCACCCACAATGAGTTTACGAGCATTCTTTTTATTACCATGCTGATGATCGTGGTCACAGTCTGGATCGTGATGTTGATGAGTCTCAGGGATGAGGTACTCAAGCCCCCACGCCAAGACATACCCAACGGCAATCAGGACTACGGCTATCAGTGCCGTATCAGCCAGTTCAAATACCTCAAGCGCAAGCGCTCCAGAAGTTACCAGAAAGACACCCGCTGAAAATGATACTAAATATGATAGTTTTTCCTCCAAGAACTGGGCGGCTACTTTATGGGTAAATAATATGCCAGCTAAAGACGCGAGCATCACCATTCCTCCAGCTATGACAATTGATATAAATTCCATATTAATGCAAGTTACTTGTATTAACTACAATAGCAAAGCTTCGTTAATAATGCAAGCCATTTGCATTAGTGGGAATATATACGTTATACTTGTGGATATGCAAAAGCGATTTAGTCAAAAACGAGAAGACATTCGGCAATATCTAAATGATACCCGCGGCGCAGTGTCAGCGGCCGCTATTCAAAGTGCCCTGCCCCATATTGATCTCACTACCGTCTATCGCAACCTTGATCAATTTGTCGCCGAAGGTGACGTCAAAAAAATCACCCTTGGGGGTGAAGCGCTCTTTGAGTACCAACCGCATCCACATCACCACGCCGTCTGTGACGAATGTCACGAGGTGATACACTTCACCGCCCCCGATGAAAAAATTAAACAGCTGCTTGGTATATCAGACTTTGTGACAAACAACTTTGAAATCACCGTTCATGGCCTCTGTCGCCATCACGTTGTTCGCGAGTAATCATAGCTGGCCTACATGAGAATCAATGTCCCTAATCCCAAGAGACACGCAAACCCAAGCACGTCAGTGGTCGTCGAGATAAAGACCATCGAGGTAGTAGCGGGGTCATACCCGAGTCGCTTGATAATAAGCGGCACCAGCGCCCCAAAGAATCCCGCTACCACATGCACCGCCACCATCGACATTCCTACCACCAGACCAAGCATCCACTCACCACTCCACAGGAGTGACACCAAAGCGACAATGAGTCCAATGACTACCCCAC
>CALMKR010000127.1 GCA_937867625.1 uncultured bacterium
CCAGCGAATCGAACTATTTGGGACTTGCTCGACGGCTCTCTTGTAATTTGTCAATGAATTGAAGGTTGTATACACCGTCCCAAAGGTTTCTTTTTTAACAACCGCAGCGCCTGAATGAGTCGACGTGTATGGTTTTGCGTAATCGAGGGTCGCCACCACTTTTGGCACAGTGCTTGTCGATGTGGTTGTAGCTGTCGAAGTGGCCGTAGACACAGGAGTTGAAGTTGGGCTTGTTGTCGGCACGGTTACACTTGGTGGCGGCACCAATCCTGGGAAATTCATACCCGGAAAAAGGTTCCCGAGAGATGAAAATTGAGCAAAAGCGAAACTGGCTGTCGCCATCATACCACCAGCCGCTAACATAAGAATTCGTAACATAAATAAGACTAAAGATAATCAGCAAACTGCTATTGATAATTATACGTTACTTTAGGCTGTTTTTTTTGCTTATCTACAGACTAACTCACGACCACTGCAGTACCGGTCACACTGACCATAAGCATATTACCGATAGTTTCGTAGTCATAATCGATACCAACAATAGCGTTGGCACCGAGCGCTTCTGCACGCGCAACCATCTCACGAAGTGAGGTCTCACGCGCATCAGCAATTGTTTTTTCATAGGTAGCTGAACGTCCACCAACAATATCGCGCACGCTCGCCATAATGTCCTTAAATACATTGGCACCAAAGATGGTTTCTCCTGTCACGAGGCCTTTATAGTCGACAATTGTTTTCCCCTCGAGGATTGAAGTAGTAGTGAGTATCATAAAATTTTCTGTTATGGGTATTTCGTAATATCGTTATTATACCGTAATTGCACAAACAAGAGCGTTAATTTACAAATCCGAGTTATGTGTTATAGTGTCGACAGCAGCAGCATGGAGACCCGCATGAAGAAGCCTGTTACCCTAGCTCCTTGGCCTTTGAAAGAAGCCGCCGTCGTACCGTCACCAGTCCCCGCGCGTCCGAACAGCGACGGGTCAAAACCGCTCGAAGAAGCCGAGATCCAAGCGATTTTGGTGGTCTTTGGGAGGATTGACGCCGTCTGGCCACTTCGGCGCAACAACATCATGCGCAGCGCATTTGACCGCGGGACCACCCAATTCAGCTGGTTCTTCAATGCTGCAAAGCGGCGTCTCACCTATGGTGACTATGACGCGCTCGTAAGGCTGTTCGAGTGCGAGAGTCGAGCGGCGTTCCTGGCGCTCGATCCGGATACCACACCCGACCTTGCAGCAATCATCGAAGTCAAGGGCCTCGGCCAGCATGTCTGGAAGAAGCAGGCCTGAGTCAGGCCAAGTGGGCCGGCAGTATCCCTGCCGGCCCACTTTTTATTTCTCAGCTTTGATACATGCTTTTAAATCTTTAAGGAGTTCAAGTGCATGGCTCGCTGGGTCAACCTCAGGATAGACCTTTGCTACTTTAGCGTCTCGCCCAATCAGGTACGAGATACGGTTAGTACCTCGCACTTCTTTGCCATACATCTTTTTCACGACAAAGGCTCCGTACTTGTCCATCATCTCCATGGTTGGATCAGACAGGAGAGTAAATGGCAGTGCGTATTTTTCGGCAAATTTCTTGTGCGACTTCGCAGTGTCTTTACTGACGCCAAACACCTGCACCTTCATCCGCTTGAAGTCTTTGTACACGTCAGCAATCATGCAGGCTTCTTTGGTACAGCCGGGAGTATCGTCCTTGGGATAAAAATAAATGAGTGTCCACTGCCCAACCAATTCCTTGTGAGTATGAGTAACGCCATCTTGATCAACAAGCAAAAACGTCGGGGCTTTTTTACCAATTTTTAACATATAGTACTAGTATACCAAACGTTGAAATGGAGCACTGCGTGTTTCCAAAAACACAAACGGCCCGCGTCGGAAAGACGGGCCGGTTTTTTGGCTATCGGTATGTCTCGTACCACTGATGCGCCAATTTGCGCAAGAGACGCAACTCACCACCATTGTACGAACGCGACTCTTCGAGAACATGAATTTCTCGCCACGCCATCTCATACGGCGGGGATTCTGGTTGAAACATAAGGAGTGACAACCAGGCTTGCAGGTACGCAATATCAATTATCATTGCCAGCCTCCTCTGTCTTTCTCGATTCTACTCTACCGTGACGGATTTGGCGAGATTGCGTGGCTTATCAACATCAAGCCCTTTTTCTATACCAACATAATATTACAGCAGTTGGAGTGGGATGGTTGAGATAATCGGTTGAAGTAGCGGATGAGTCTTCGGTACAAAGATGACGTCATCGGCGAGAGTACTTGCATGTTTGTCGCCATCCTCAGCAATTATAATCATCGGCGCCTTACGGGCTTTCACCTCTTCTATATTTGAAACCATTTTTTCGTAGACATCTTGAGACGGCAACAGGGCGACCACTGGTACCTGCGGATCAAGGAGTGCAATCGAGCCATGTTTCAATTCCCCGGCGGGATACCCCTCCGCATGGATATACGTCACCTCTTTCATCTTGAGCGCCCCTTCGTACGCCAGTGGCGCATGTGAGCCACGACCAATATACATCATGCTCGTGGCGTCTTTGTAGCGACTGGCAATCACTTCGATACCAGCCTGTCGGGACAGAACCTCATCAAGGAGTGCCGGCAGGGCTTCAAGGGCTATTAGTATCTCACCGGCCGCGGCTTCGGTCATTATGCCACGTTCGCGACCGAGGAGTACAGTAAGAAGGGCAAAGACCGTCAGTTGTGAAAGGAAGGCCTTTGTCGAAGCGACAGCCACCTCCGGTCCGGCATGATTGTATACTCCGGAGGCAGTCTCACGAGCTATACTTGATCCAACGACATTCACTATTCCGAGGGTGAGGAGCCCTTCGGCTTTGGCTCGTTTAATTGAGGCTAGAGTATCGGCCGTCTCACCAGACTGCGTGACCGCCAGGACTGCGGTACCAGGACCACCAAGCATCGCCCGATAGCGGTATTCACTGCCGATTTCAACTTCGGTTGGTAGGCCAGCGTATGTTTCGAGCATCCACTGCCCCACTCTCCCTGCAAAAGACGCCGAGCCACAACCAACAATCGTGAGACGATGAATATCGCGGAGTTCTGGCAACACCGATTCAAGACCACCGAGCTTCACACGCCCTTCGCCAGTAAGGACTCGTCCACGCACGGTACTACGGATTACCTCAGCTGCCTCGTTGATCTCTTTCTCCATGTAGTGACGGTAGCCATCTTTTTTGATCACTTCGATATCTGCCGCAGCTGTCTCCGGCACCACCTGTCGTTCGGTACCGCTTTCACTTTTGACCTGGTAGGTGGATGGGGTCAAAATGGCCACCTCACCATCGTCGAGATACACCAGTCTGTTTGTGTACGGTAAAAGCGCCACGGCATCAGACGCGACGTAGTGACCGTCTGCCGCTACCCCAATCACGATAGGGCTCCCGAGCCGCGCCACGATTATTACCCCCGGTTCTGCCTCATGAGTAACTACGAGCCCATAGGCACCCCGCACCCGAGCGAGAGCTTTTGTGACCGCTTGTTCCAGATTCCCAGCGTAGAGTGACCCGATAAGTTTCGCAAGGACTTCAGTATCCGTCGCCGAATAAAAAGTATAGCCTTGCCCAATAAGTTCATCTTTGATTTCGCGATAATTTTCGATGATACCGTTGTGGACGAGATGGAGTTGTCCGCTCGTATCGATATGGGGATGCGCGTTCACTTCACTTGGTTCTCCATGAGTAGCCCAGCGAGTATGTGCAATGCCTGAAGTGGCATCAGCAGTGACACTCGACGCAACTTTTTCCCGCAACATCGCCACTTTCCCTACCGCTTTCACGATTCCGACTCCGCCAATCGACAGTCCAGCTGAGTCATAACCACGATACTCGAGTGCCTCAAGTCCCGCGAGTAATATCGGCGTTGCGTTTTTTGTCCCCGTATAACCAATGATGCCACACATACCAAATGAAATAACTTATAGCGTATATGCTATATAACAACGTGCGCGGAAAATAGTTACGGAAGAAATTGCCTCAAAATGATTATGATATACTTCACAATTATGGCTTTTGGCGGTGATCCTGAACGAAATTTGATGCGCAAAGAACGAGCAACTCGTTCAATGGAAGATATTGCGAGTTCAATTTTGCCGCTTCATCCCGAATGTGCAAAACGTCTCAAGGATGCTGCGATCAAGCGGGCCGACTTCACGGGCATGTACGATCAAAAAACAATGAACGAACACGCGGCGTATGTTCGCTACTGCGAAGGACAGTTTGCGCTCGCAAAAAAGCAGACTGATACCCATCTAGACAAGGTAGACCAAGAAGATATAAAAAAGGTATCGGAAGTACTTGAGTACCTAATCTATAGCGGCATCAATAATGCGAATTGGATTCCTTTCACCAAAGCAATCAAAACCAGCGATTATGATGACTACAAGCACAAAATTGATTTGGTGCTCGAGTTTGTATCAAAGGCGACTACTGGACATATTGGATTGGGTATTGATGTGACATTTTCAAATGATATTGATAAAAAACTCACCACCATAAAAGATGAAATTGATAACTATGATGGTAGAGGTAACCAGCTTGGCGAAGTTACGTATTTTGAATCCGAAGAAAGTGGCAAGCAAGAAAAGCTGACTGGCATTCCGCGAGTAGTGGTCGCTATTGATATTGATGTACTTGATGACCTCATCCAAAGTAAAGATAAGAAAAACCACATCATCCGGCATATTATTATTACTGAGATTATTGAGCAGTTACACGTTTTTGCTGAGTATGCCCAGCGAGTGAACCCAGCTTGCGTTCCAAACTTTACCAAAGCACTGCGCCTCCTCACCGTGATTCAAGAGGTCTTACGAAGCGAACAAACTCTCGAAGAATCTGAATACTTCAAAAACCGCAAAATGAATGCCCGCCTGTCCCGAGGCCTCGAAATGTTCAGTCGGTAGGCTCATCCGCAATCCGTGAAAACAGGGTGGCGTTCTGGAGAAAATTAGTATATATTGCTAGGTACTTCAGGAACCAGTCTGGAGAATAAATGCGCGATTAGCTCAGCTGGTAGAGCGCCCGCATGACATGCGGTAGGTCACAGGTTCGAGCCCTGTATTGCGCACAAACAAAAAAGCCTTCGGGCTTTTTGCTTTTTCGGCTATACTAGGCGATATGGAAAGTGAACTCAAAGATGTTGTCATTATCTACCACGGCGACTGCCCAGACGGCTTTGGTGCTGCCTACGCTGCCTGGAAGAAATTTGGTGACACTGCTACCTACCTCCCTTGGAAAGACCACGGGGTACTCCCTCTAGGACTCTCAGGCAAAGAAATCTACATTGTCGACTTTTCTTTTTCTGCACCGCTTCTTGCGCAACTCAATGAGACGAACAAAAATGTGGTTGTCATTGACCATCATGTCAGCGCCGAAGCCGACGTTCGCGCCTACCCCCAGAATATTTTTGATAACAATCACTCCGGAGCAGTGCTTGCCTGGCAATACTTTCATCCTGAAACACCAGTACCAACTATTCTCCTGTACGTCGAAGACTACGATCTGTGGCGGAACGCCCTCCCCGAATACCGTGAGTTTAAGGTTGCCTTTAATCAGTACCCGATGACCTTCGAGGGGTGGGACGAGCTATCGACCTCCCTACAAAATGAAGACAACCTCATCAATTTTATTGCCAAAGGGTCTCTCCTTGCGAAGTATGAAGACCGTCTCATTGCCGGAATGGTCGCTGGACGTGAACTTGTCTCTTTTGAAGGACATACTGTCTATGCGGTAAATGCGACTCGGGATTTCCGTAACCATATCGGCAATCAGCTCGCAGCGCTTAATGAAGCAGAAGGTCGGACTGCCTTTGGTATCGTGTACTACCACAAGCACGGAGCAGTAACCCTCTCACTGCGCAGTCGGGGTGATGTTGATGTATCAGTCATGGCCCAAAAGTATGGCGGTGGTGGCCACAAAAATGCGAGCGCTATCCGCGTCGCCAGCTTTGCTGATCTGCCGTTTACCTTTATTCTGTAATCTATGAAAACTAACCCCACCCTCTATCTACTGTATCTCGCCCACGGACTTTTTATGTTTGCGAGCGTGATGTTGGCTCCGCTGTTTGCACTGTTTGCCACCGATTTTAATGCCACCATCGAAACCGTTGCTTTGCTTGGCACTATCTACTTTGCCGCCAAAGGAGTGGGTACAGTTTT
>CALMKR010000128.1 GCA_937867625.1 uncultured bacterium
CGAACAATGTTTCTAGCTCTTCAGATGAATAATGACGTATAAATCGCTTTATTTCTTTCCTCTCGTTGTATGAAACAGCGATCATTTTTTTGCCGAGCAACTGTTCTCCGTCAATGTATTCACTTTGATAATCAGGTGAAGGACCTGCTTCAGTCACCCAAATTACACCACCTGTTTTTACTACACGAATTAATTCTTTAACCGTTTGATGTACCATTTCATCACTAATAATACTCACCAATACAAATGATACGAGGACAACATCGAAACTGTCGCTCGAAAAAGACAACGGTTCGCCAGACTTGAGTAACACAGTTCCAGCAACAGGATACCGAGTTTGTAAAAAATCTAATGCTCCTTTATGAATATCTGCTCCAGTATAGGCAGCTTCTTTGTTTAAAATATACGCCGCTAAATCTCCACGCCCACACCCAAAATCAAGAACCCTTACTCCCTTTTTTAGATATATCTCTAACTCGTCACCAGGCTGCTGTATACCTGACAGAACTTGTTGAACATCACTTTGGAGCCAATACTGTTCGTTCAATTCATCTGGCAAAGCACTATTCATAGCGTTCGGGTAATATTGGCTTCACTGTCTCATAGACTTGCTCATGGATAGCCTCACGTGTTAACAACGTCTCACCATCAACACAGACCACTGTTCGCCATTCGTTATGGAGTGCCACCAGGCGCTTGGCGTTTTCTTCTGAATCTTGTTGGTGCTGATCGTTGGCTTCGGCCTGATCTACTTTTACTTCTGCGCCATGTTTGCCAGCTGCCACTGCTTCAGCTTTGAGCTTTTTTCGAACTGCAAATGGTACATCAAGATAGACGATGACATCAGGACGAGGAATGGCAAATATGCCGTGCTCCATCGCATCAAGCCAAGTAAGAAAGTTGGAAAGTTCTTCTTCATCAAAAATCTTGGCGCCTTGATGCAACATGTTCGAACTCACATATCGATCAAGAATCACCACAGCCCCTGCTTCTAACCATTCTCGAATCGTGGCAGATGATTCATAGCGGTCAGCCGCATACAGAGTGGAAGCTATCCGAGGGTCAGTAGCTATAAAATCACCGCGCTTGCCATCGAGACATTCGCGGAGGAGACGACCAAAATGGTTCTGGGTGTATTGTGGAAAATCGAGGGTATGAACGACGTACCCTTCGGCACTTAAACGATCAACGAGTAAACGGGTTTGAGTAGCCTTGCCAGCGCCGTCGGCGCCATCAAGGACGATTAATGTTCCAGGCATACACTATTGTACCTAATACCCCGACGTCTATCCAAATAATCAAGGTACTCAAAAACAGCTTTGGTCAGTGGTCAATCTAGTCAAAACGACTGTCCCCTGTCAAAACCAAGAATCGTTTAATGGTTATTCAGAAAAGAGCGTACAATATAGACATATGCAATCAATTGAATCCCTTAATCATCAAAAAGAATTACTCAAAGACGGTGGTCATATTGTTATTATTGATCCTGGTGCCACCCTCACCGCTGAAGCACTCGCGATGCTCCAAGCACTCCACTCTCGCTCAGTAGGTGGCGTCGCTGAACACCTCGCTGTGCTCGCTGAAAAAGGCGCGGACAAATTCATGTCGACGTACTATGTCGGCTATGGCCATAAATCAATTGGTGACTGCGGTTTTGCGGTCGTTTTTATTGAAGGAGTATCAATGCTTGCTGCCAAAGCGATTCAGGACTACAAGCTCTACAACGGCCAGGAGGCGTCAACTCGTTATATTGATTTTGCGAACCAGCCATTTATTAACCCGCTCGCTTCAGACGCAGGTACAAGCATTCTCGAAAACTGGCGAGCCTTTTATCTCAAGGCTGTCGCCGAGATGAAAGACGCTCTTAAAGGGCGGTACCCACTTGGTGACGGTGAGAAGGAAGCAGTGTATGACAAAGCTATTGCCGCCAGAGCTTTTGATATTTGCCGCGGCTTCCTCCCGGCTGGCGCATCTACGAACCTCGCCTGGAGCGGCACCCTTCGTCAGTTCGCTGATCGGATTGCAATCCTCCGCCACCATCCACTGCCAGAAGTACGTGATATTGCACTGAAGCTCGAAGACGGCATGATTGCTGCCTATCCAAACTCATTTAGTACCGAAAAGAAGCGCTACGAAGCAACCGAAGCGTATGTCGCCGAAACCATGACGCACTACTACTATCACGACCCTGAAACTCCTTCCCTCGCTCTGGTGCGCGACGGCGTTGATCGTACTGAACTGATTCCATACGAGTCTCTCCTTAAAAACCGCCCAGCCAAAACTGAGTTGCCAAAGTGGCTCGGCACAACTGGTGAAGTAGCTTTTGCTTTTACGCTCGATTTTGGTTCATTCCGTGATATCCAGCGTCACCGCGCAGTTACACAGCGTATGCCGCTCCTCACGGCTGAAATCGGCTTCCACGAGTGGTACCTTGATGAACTCACCCCAACGCTGCGCAGCGAGGCAGAAGCACTTATTGCTAGCCAAAAAGCTGCTATCGAAGCTTTGACCGATGATGCGTATATCGCTCAATACTACCACGCCATGGGCAACAACATCAGTAATTACCTCACTGGTGACCTGCCTGCTCTGGTGTATCTGGTTGAGCTCCGGGCTACGAGTGTCGTCCACCCCACCCTCGCTACGAGAGCTGCTGAGATGGCCCACATGCTTGAAGATGCTTATGGTGACAGTGGCCTCACACTCCATCTTGACCCTGAACCAGGACGCTTCAATATCAAACGCGGTGAACACGATATCGTAAAAAAGGACTAGCGCTATTACATGCCTGAAAGTGGTCCAAAATTTCATACCCCGGCTGAAGAATTGCTAGCCTTCTGGCATCAACATCCGGTTGTTTTGGCGTCACAATCTGATTTTCGAAAATCACAACTGGAGTCACTTGGGTTTGCTGATGTTGCTAAAGCTGGACTTATCCCTGACAGACTCGAAACTGACTACGCTGCGGAATTAAATGAAGCACAGGGCATTGCTTCTTATTATGCGGATGATGGCCATGATATTGTGCGCCATATTGCCGGTGCAAAAGTACAGTACGTGCTTGATCATGAAACGATTGACCCAAACGCCATTGTACTCGCTTTCGATACTGCTCCCTTGATTTGGAGACATGATACGGAGACTGATGACTATGCCTTTGAACACCTTGAGAAACCAAAAAGTGTTGAAGACGGGCAGCGATTAATTCATCGGATTATTACCACCACGGCTCAAGGCTGTAGACTCCGCGAGGAAAAAATCGCTCGGCTGCAACAACAATTTGCGACGGTGCCAGCAGAACTGAGGGACGAAACAATTGCCAACCTAACTGCAGTCCTTGATATAGGGACTATTGGTGTCGTCAGTGCGGCGGCCGGCTCATTCCCCCATGCTCGTGGGCGAGTGCTCGGGTTTGCAGAAGACGTCTCATTATTTTCAGAAGCGATTTATAGTATGCGGCATGATGACTACGCCCTGGAAATACTTAGTAATAAAGTCTGTGAGATAATGGGTAATCGGGTAACTCAGATATCAGGTGGTATTGATTTTAGTGATGGAGCAATTCAAGACCTCCTGAAACTTTCCGAACTAAAAGTGAACATTCTTCAGGGTAGCATAACTGGCACCGACCATTATCTTGGACTGTCTAAAATGGCGTTTATTATGTTGCTCGCTCATGCTCGTGGCGAATCAGTTGCACATGACAAAGAATAATTGGTAGCCACCAACTAACTTTTGAACTGCTTTCCAAGCTTTGGACCAAACTGTATAAGGTAGTTTGATTGCTTTGTGTCGTAATGAAATGTTGGCACTTCGGCCATTCGCTCAAAACGAATCTTCGCGATTGGTTGACCTGGTCTCACTACCAAATCCTCAAATGGACGGACCTCAAGCGTAAATGGGCGCCCTTTTCCGGCACCGTCCTGGCCATAGCCCCATCCGGGGTCGAGGAAGCCGGCATAGTGGGAACGAAAATCACCACTGCGTTCATCCATGGGCACCATCTCAGAGGCTAACCCTGGCGGAATGCGTACGGCTTCAGCACCGGAGAGTATGTAAAAGCGATCGCGCTTGAGACGCAGTGCCCCACGGTCAATGGTTAGTGGCATGAAAAACTCGCTCGCCTCATAGTCACCCACTTTTGCCACATCAATAATTTGGTCGGAGGTCGCTATACACTCATAGCCACAAAGTCCATCTTCAACGAGAGCTGTCAGTACTACTGCCCCGTCCTGATCATTGGTCACCAATTCACTATACAAAAGCTTTTCACCAGATTCACGACCGAAGACCAGACCTTCTTTCATAGCAATTTCTAAATCAAGTTCCGTGAAGCGCGTGTCAGCGGTAAAGAGACGGAGTTGGGTCAGCGGCGTTCCTACATGAAGTTGCACCGAAAAAGATTGTGGGATAATCGCCACCCATAATTCACCCGCAAAACCCTTTGGGGTGACTGAATCGAAGCGTGGTACCCCGTCAGCCAGAACCCGCACATGGACATCAAGTCGTCCTGTCGAAGACTTCGGATTGCAGTACCCATAGATAGCAGATGGAAGCTCGAGGGATTCATTGAGGCGAGCGAGATACAGTTTCTTCGCTCGGCAGGGATTACTAAAATCAATGCGCTTTGCATCCATAAGCGGCAAGAGACTCTTAATGGTCTCACCACTTTTGGGCAAAAGGAGTCCTTCAATTTCATACACCTCATCACTGAGAGTGAGGTCAAGTGAGGCTGGTGACACATGAGTG
>CALMKR010000129.1 GCA_937867625.1 uncultured bacterium
GGGACCCATTTCGCAAGACCTTGCCAGCTACTTTATGAGAGAAGCGAAATAAAGTAGCGACAAGGTGTACTGCTCCTGTAAGGAGGCAAGGAGGAAATATGTTGGAACTGGCACGGATAAAGCCCCTAGGAATGGGGCTTTACTCGTGAAAATTCGCTATTGTCGACCTAAAGGTCTCTGTAGCTTATTTTACTCGGCCCTGAAGGTTGTGAAAACCGTGTCAAGCTGCTTGTCAGTTGCAGAGTTGAATGACTTATCGCCACCACTGGTGTACATCATGACCGCGTACTCACGACCTGCTACAGTTGGAGTCACGAGTGGAATCGCTGTCGGTACGACTCCCCCAGCCTTACTGAAGCGAATCACACCGTTGATGTAACCAAGCTTACCGTCATTGTACTCACGCACACCAATCCAACCTTCTTCGATTGGGTATGATACTTCGGCGAGAACGACTTCACGGCCAGCCTTCTTGTCGTTTACAACCACCTTACCGTCTCCCATTGGAAGAGTGGTAACTGGAGTTTCTGCTGCGGCATCATCAGCCTTCTTTCCGTCTTCAGTTGAAGTGGCGGCAGTGTCTTCCTTCTTTTCATCCATAGGCTTCTTGTCATCCTTATCACCACCCATAAAGGCCCATACGAGAAGGCCACCAATGAGGAGTCCAAAAACAAATGAGACTACGGTCTTCTGAGATTCTTCTTTTTGTACGTCTGTCATATACGATTACACCAATTAGTTTAATACCCGCAATTATACCACGGATAAAAAAGTCCCTGATAGTTGACACTGACCGCTTTATTGTGCGCTGGTATGGTGTCGGGTGAGTGATTCCACCTCGTTAAGCACGGCTGTTTGCCGCTCTTGGCTGAGATTTATGCTCCTGAGCATGTGTGGCTTCTCGGTGATATCACTGGTCACAATGATATCGCGTTCAATCAATCGTGTGATCTGTTGGTGATTCAGTGTCTGGAGGACGGTAATTGGATAGACCTTCGCGCGTTGGATGCGGTCGTGGAGATTGTTTTTGCGGGGGTAGTCCCAGGACAAGAGATTGATACCAGCGCACTCACTGTACTTTTCGGCCGTAACGGTAAATTTTGTGTTCGTGATAAGCCAAAACTCTTTGACCCCGCAGATATCGCCATTACAGATTTTTTGGTCTCGGAGATCAAGAAGCCTCGCGTACGAATACATCGCGACCTGCAGGTCGGTTTTGATACCAGGACGAGCATGGAACTTGGCTTCACCAACAAAGGCATGGTCTTCCTTATACGCAGCGATATCAATTTCGTGTGGTGCGCAGTGACCCTCTAGGGTGATACCAGTCTCGGTGGTATACCCGTCAGCTGCAAAAAGCCGGCCGAGGAAGCGTTCGAAGGGAAAGCCGGTGGGACCAAGGCCAAGGAGTGCGCGACGGAGCGCATAGCGGGTCGCGGCAGTGGCGCCGATGTCGCGCAAGAGATCAAAGGCGAGACGGTAAATCTCTTGGGTACGCATACCGTTGTAGAGCTGGTGCTCGATGCGCGTGATAATAGTTACAATTTCTTCAGGGGTGGCACCGGCACGGCGAAGCGAGCGTCGTAGCTTTTCGACTTTGAAGTACTCCTTGGTGCCATCCGCTTTAAGAACGAGAAACGTCACTACCGCATCATACCACCCCCGATACATCTTCCCCCCTCATATAGTACACAGGACTGACCACTGGCACCTTGTTCGATGGTGGTCGTTGGAGTGAGATCAATTTCATTGTCTCGCACAGCAGTGATGGTGAGTGGAAATGGTGTCTGTCGGTAGCGGAACTGTGCTTCGACAGTGTCTCCCACTGCTGGTGGTGTAGTGTCTCGCCAGACCAGGTTCGTGAGGGTGATGGTATCGGTGGAACTAACGACCGGCGCTTCGTCGCCCACGGTGATAGTGTTTGTTGCGACATCTTTGGCTATTACATACTGTGGCTTACTGTCGGCACTCGTGTGATGTAGAGTGAAGCCATGGCGCTGTCCGAGTGTGTATACAAAAGCTCCTTGGTGTTCACCCACTACCTTGCCAGTAGTATCGAGCACTGGACCAGGAGTCAGGTCGATATAGTGAGAAAGGAATTCTGGAATATCGATATGCCCGAGGAAGCACACCCCCTGACTGTCTTTCTTTGCGGCGGTTGGGAGTCCGGCGGCAGCGGCTTCGGTACGGAGATCACTTTTGATCGTGTCACCCACGGGAAAGAGGATTTTTTCGAGTTGTTCGGGCTTCAGTGACCAGAGAAAATAGGATTGGTCCTTCTGTGGATCAATTCCCCGCCAGAGCTCACGCTCCCCTACTTCGCCTTCGCCTTTTTGCGCATAGTGACCAGTAGCGACAAAGTCCGCACCGTTCTCGAGTGCAAACTGTAAGAACGCACCAAACTTCACCTTCTCATTACAAAGGACATCGGGGTTTGGCGTCAGTCCCGCGCGGTAGCTCTCGATAAAGTAGGTGGCGACCTCGTCACGGTAGGCGGCCACTGCGTCGCAGGTCATAAATGGGATGCCGAGGTAGGCCGCCACCCGCATGGCATCAAGTCGCTCTTCTTCCCAGTTACAGACGAGCCAATCTGGGTGCCAGACTTTGATAAAAACCCCAACTACGTGGTAGCCCTGGTTTTTGAGACGAAGGGCAGCGACAGATGAGTCTACCCCTCCTGATAGTCCGACAAAGACGGTTGTTTGTGCTACTCCAGGCATAGATAAGGCTACTATAGCCTAGAAAGCTGAAAATGAGAATCTGCTGGCTATCTGGGACGATGTTAGAACTGTTTTGACAAAAGTATAAACAAAGCAGCCCACGAAACGTGCCCGAAGGACTTACGCTTTGTGAGCTGTGTCAGGGAACGACAGTTAAGTACCCCTTCCGTTTGGGTATGTTAGGGGCAGGTCCGACGAGGCCACCCCACCTGTCCACGAAGCCCTGATGGAGTTCAAACATGACAGGATCACTTTCTGCCATAACCCAACCATCCTTCGCTTCAGTAGAATCTAAAAACTCGGCCTTCATGAAATCAACCGCTTCCTTTTCAGTGTCTTGCATGTTCATAAGGATGACCCGCATGAACGGCTTCACAACCGAATTTCCGTCCGGGAGCGGTTTGATAAGCACAGCGGCTATGACGTACACTGACATGACGCATCCTTTCTGATAGAGGAACTTGTTTTAAATTATATTACAACTTTATTTGAAAATGTCTAGCTGGCTGTATAGGACTCGAACATTGATATATAACTAACGCAAATACCGCGCAATATTTCGTTTGTGATCTTCGTACGTGGTGGCGTAGTAGAAGACGCCGTCGTTACCGGTGATATAGAAGTAGTAGTCACTTGGGGTTGGCTCGAGGACTGCTCCAATAGAGGCGGCACCCGGATTCCCGATTGGTGTTGGCGGCAATCCACGGTTGAGGTACGTGTTGTACGGAGAGTCAATCTTGAGATCTTCCGGGGTGAGTTCTTCAAGTGGCTTATCAAGCATATATTCGATTGAGGCATCGGCCTGGAGTGGCATCCCGTCACGAAGACGGTTCTGGAGGATACCTGAGACCATACCCATTGATTCGGGATCGTTCGCTTCTCGTTCGATGATAGAAGCCAGGATAATAACCTCATCTTCAGTGAGTCCACTCGCAGCAATTGTCCCACGTTTTGGAATCATGAACTCTTCGTATTTGTCATGGAGGGTTTTGATTACATCATCGGCCGTAAAGTGTGGTGGTAAGAAGTACGTTTCTGGGAACAAGGTCCCTTCATGGGGTAAAGCAGCAGCGATAAAATCGGCTTCACTGATGTTTGGCAAGGCGGCGTGTACCGCGGTGGCAAGTTCGGTTACCCGCTCTCCTTCCCGGTGTGTTACTCGCACGAGGTTACTCGTGAAGTCACCGGTCGCGAGCTTATCAGCCACTTCAAAGACATTGTACGGCTTATCAAATACGTACTGACTCGCTTTGATGTCCTGTGGTGAATACTTGGTCAGGATGATGGTATAGAGCAACAGTGATGAGCGAACGACACCACTCTGGTGGAGTGTATCAACAATCTCGCTGATACTTGAACCTTCTTCGATGGTGACTGGGCTGCCAACCGGGAAATTCACTGGTGCTGGAGCATTGCGCACCAAAAAGTAAATGAGCGCAATCGCGGCGATACCTAAAAGACAGAGCAAGAGTACGAGGTACTTAAGTGCTCGCTTGGGTGAGACAACGGTAAACGGAGATGGTGTACCTTCCATAGATTATGAGCCAAAACTGCCGGTTGGGAGGTTTGGTGGCGCTTCTTTGCGAGTTGATGGGATACGCGCGAGGCCAGGGGTCATCACAGTACTACTTGGAATATGGAAGATGGTCGCAAGTTCTTCCACAGACATAATCTGCATTGGCATACTTGGTTGCAAAGCGTTACCGTGTGCTACTGCACGGTGCTTGTACTTGTTTAGTTCACGAAGTTTCAATTTGGCTTTCTTCTTGCCAGACCAGTCTGCAAACCAGTTGTAGTCAAAGTCAGTTCGCCATGCCACACCAATTTGATTGCGGCCAATCAGGTCGTAGGCTGAGAAGGAGCGAATGGTTGGTGCAATCATATTGCCATCAAAAGCGCCTTTTTTGGTGGCGTAGATCCAACGGATACCTACTTCATAGGCATACTTCCCCATTTGTCGTTCCATCGCTTCGATTGTCGAGCGTTCGCCTGGTGTAAGGCGAGGTTGATTTTCGAGTTCAGCTGGTCCATGTTTGTCATGCCCGCGACCCATAAGTGAATCGATCTTATCCTGTATACGATGTTCCCAAGTTCCGTGCTCGTGGAAGTACCCAGTTTTGAAATTCTTTTTGGCGTGTGGGACACAGAGGAATTGTACCCAGAGGTGTTCGTAGGGCTTGCAGGTACCAAGGTGCTCAATCATAGCCGCCATTGGATCAATCTTAAATTCTTCTTTGGGCAGCTTATCCATACCCATATCGATATAGGTCTTGATCGGGTACTCCTCGTCACCTTTTTGCTTCATCCAAAATGAGAAGAGATCATGTTTTGCGAGGTCTGGAACTACACAGGCGGTGTAATCAATTTCTTCTTCAATCACTTCAATACCAGGATACTGGGCGTAGAGTTGTGACTCGACTGCATTCTTCACCTTCTTGGTTGGACAGTTAATATATAACCGTACGTCGCCACCTACAGACACAATCTCAAGTGACATCACGAGTGGGTGTTTGCCGTCGATGTATGTCTGCCAAAGGTTATCCGGAGACTGGACGTTGTGGACTTGCGAGAGTACCTGCTCCATGGCTTCAGGTGATTTGAATACTTCGGCAGGAAGCTTGATACGGAGCGTGGTGCGACCCTGTTGGTGCATGAACTTATGCTTCACAAATTCCATCCACTTTTCGTAGAGCAGCCAGAACAAAAGAAATGGCAGCCAGACTGGTGTAAAGGCGATAATGAGGGAAAGCATCGGTTCGATGTTTACCCCCATCACATTGAGTGTTGTCCGAAAGACCAATACCGCAAAGATAATAAGAATTGGAGCCGCCAGGAATCCTAGCATGGCTTTGAGCATGTCAGACATAGATGTAAATATTGTACACTAAAATTGAACGTATATTAAATGATTATTCAGATGGGATATGTGGTTAGTGAAAGTCTATAAAACCGGTCGAGGCGAAGCCTCGACCGGTTTTATGTATGATTAGTCAGTCAATGTATACTGACCATTACTTAATCGTTTGAAGAGATTTGCGTCTTTGAGTTTTACGATGATAGTA
>CALMKR010000130.1 GCA_937867625.1 uncultured bacterium
CCTTGTGTTAATATTTGCACTCCATAAAGAAGACCCATAAATAGCGCAATGAGTCCAAAATCCTTCAAAGGAAGATGAATGCCGAGATAAAGGTTAAAGGCAAGATTAAGTACATTAGCAAATATTGCAGCTAATGAATAAATCAAACCGTTTGTAAAAATGAACGGAGCGGTCTTTAGTAGATTTGTAAGACTTACTCGATTCATGATTTTGTTAGAAGCTGAAGTTCTTCCGATGACCATATTACTCTATCACTACGAATCACTGCTGTATTTAGCAACTCTTGCCCATATTCAGTATGATCATTTATTATTGACGCCTTATCGAGCTCATACAAATCAGTCTCTTCATCAGATGCGATTAGACGGTAATATCGATGAAAGCGTTCGTCATATGCCCAAAGCTTAGTAACAGGATCAAAAAATTGTTGCTGACTAATTGTGCCCGGACGCGTCATAACTACCCACTCTGCGTATAGCCATGGTGATTCAAGTACCCTATCAAAATATCTATAATTTCCTTCATAAATAAATGAGCGAAGCGGTAGACCTGAATCTAGAAAATACACATCATTATTGAATCGAGTAGAAAGAATAAAGCCACCATTTTGTGCATTAAATTTGAGATACCGAACAATATCAGAGGTATCAGTACGCTTACTTGCACTACGATCCGCTTGTATCACAGCATATCGCTCAACAAAAATTACGCGATAGAAGAAAAAAACGCTTGCACTAATGATAAGGCCCGTAACAGTTAGAATTAAGATTCTGTACACTAATGTGCGGTTAAATGTATATGCTGTTGCTAAGAATGTAGCAGTGGCAACCGCTATAAATCCAATCCAGGTGAGCGCGTAGCGCACATTATGGAAGTCATTCCATGGAGAGAATTCTGGAACAACTACAGAATTTTCCCACCGTAACATATTAAGTCCGACTGCAATTAATGGCAGAACAAGAATAGCAAGTGCCGCAAACAACTCAAATCGCTTACGTGAAATAACTAATGTTAAGACTCCACACACTAATCCAACATACACAATAGATTGACTCATCATGTAGAATGAGGCATGTAACAACGCTTTCCATGCAGGGGGTGCTATAAATCCTTCTGGTGTTATTGTTGATACAACCCATTGTGTATCACTACCAACACCCGCAAATCCAAGTGGATGGCCTACGAATATCCATGAGTAAATAACGAGATACGCAACGCCAGCAGCCGCTGGGATACCAAATATCAGAGCCAATGCCTCAATTTTGTGATAGCCTTCGCGTCGCAACAAAAGAGTAGCCAGTGTAAGTACTCCAACAACCGGCAAAAGCAAGAGACCCTCATAACGAGAAACAGCTGCTACAGAGACCAGACCACCAGCAATAATAAGATCGTATAGTCGATATTCTTGAAGCCATCGCACAAAATGAAACGCTAGAGCAAAACTAACACTAAGAAGCAAAACCTCCATCATTGGAGTAGCTGAGTAATACAGTACATACGGGTTTAGGAGATATATCAAAACAGCAATTAGAGCAAAAAAACGCTGATGGGTGAGCCTCAAGACTAGACGGTACAAATACACGGTGCCAACTACAAAAATTGGCAACAGTATCACAAACCCTGCTAGTCCAGAACGGAATAAGAAATCAAATGCAGTCACAGGAGCCATCAGTACATGCAGTAACGGCGGCCATGAACCTAGCTGCGTAATACCGGGAGTAACACTATCAATCGTAAGCCGTGCAAAAATAAGATGCGCTATCTGATCAGCAAGAACGGTCAATAAATTGTTAGTATACAGCCACCATGCCAACAGTGAGGAAAGACTGGTCGCAAAAAAAGCAACGACAAATTCAATCCAGTAACGAGTTAATATTGTCATTTTCGTAATTTTAAAAACTTAGTAAATGCAAACGCTCGACCTGTCGCCAAATGAGTCCCATGAACGGTCTTTTCCCAATGATGTGGTTTGGTGAAAATTTCAATAGCAGCACGTGTAGTTGCTATCGCAAGCATAATCCAATAAATAAAAGAGAGTAGATTATACTTTACTAAGTCATAACGACCACGACGATATGACGCTATGAGATTAAGATAGGTAAAGATGAAGTTTCCAACCACAAATGAAAATACAGAAACGTACAGAATTGGCAACGGGAAGAACTCTTGGATGAAAACTGGCTGAAAAACCAACCATACAAAGAACACTATCCAATACACAAAATTTATAACATTAATAAATACACTACCTGGAACAATCAACAAGAAGCCGATTAGGTTCTTGATACCACCAATTTCTCTTGTAAAACGAAATGGGTGTCGCATATGAACAATTGAAGTTTGAATAAACCCTTTCATCCAACGCGTACGTTGCAGTATCCAAGACCTAAAGTCAGCCGTTGCCTCTTCTTGACTGGACGAATCAAGCATACCGGTTCTCTGGCCAATGCGAGCCAAACGGATTCCCATATCACAGTCTTCTGTAACATTGTATGGGTCCCATGCACCAATACGCTGAATAGCTTCAGTTCTAAAGTGCGTACTATGACCCGATAGAGGGAGTGGGATACCAAGTTTTTGCAGACCTGGCATAAAATAGTCATAATGGAAAGAAAACTCTGAATTAAATAGCCGCGTAACCAGTGATTGCTTAGGATTATAATGGTCAAGTTTCGTCTGAAGACATGCTATATCTTGATTCTTTTGAAACGCCAAAAAAGCCCGTCTCAATTGTAATGGCTCGGGAATAATTTCCGCATCGTAAATAACCAAAAATTCACCACTCACCTGCAAAAAAGCGACATTGAGCGCTTTTGGCTTGGTCTTTGGCTTAACATCAGGAAGAATTAACGTTTTGAAATAAGAGGGTAACCCCGCGTCCTTTATTGCATTAATCGTCGGATAGTCGTATTCCTCAAGAGTTATAGTAATATCGAGTTTATCTTTAGGATAATTTATCGAACCCATCGCGGCAGCTATTTGATCGATTACCCCTTCTTCACGGTAAAGTGGAATTAAAATTGTGTAAACTGGTAATTGCTCATCTTTGATTGCAAGGGCTTCTTCATCGGTAATTTTTATTTCAGGATTATGTCTAATCGCTAGGTAAACGATAAACACTTTGAATAACATAAAAAAAAGATAGAATACAGCAATTAGTGCAGAAAGGATAACAAGTGTTGGTACTCCAGTCAGATCTGAGACAATATAGAAAAATCCAGCCAATACAGTGAGTGTTATCAAGAAAAAAGAAATCGACTCAGTATAAATGTGACGCTTGGCACTGTGAATCTCCGGCAAAAATAAAAAATCACGTTCATTAGAGAAGTCATGGGGCGACCGCTCAGAATGATGGGGGTAATCGCTGAATTTAAAAACACTTCGAGCAAAATATCTCATTCTCAGCATTAGTGCACCACTTATTAATTCACAAGCGGTTCGAATTGGTCTAACTTTACTTTCTCCAAATTTTCTTTCAGGGAAGTCGATATCAACTGACGAAACTCGCCATTTCATACGCACCGCTTTATATACAAATTCATAATCAAACCCCCATTTTGTTGGATTTAAGTGTAAATTATAAAAAACTTTTCTTGAGAACACTTTTAATCCTGACTGAATGTCATGATTAATTCCAAATACAAAGCGGCTGAAAATTGACTGGAACGCTCTACTCAAGAACGTTCGACTCATTGTTGTATGTCTATGTGTGCGATTGGCTATAACTATTTCAGCTTCCTGACTATAGATTTTAAAAAACATTTCTTTAATTGCTTCAGGAGGATATTGTAAATCTCCATCAATCATAGCAATGACATCAAATTTAGAATGGCTTATACCTTCAAGAAGTGAATAAGCTTTACCTTTTTTTCCGATTTTTTGAAAAAGTCTTATATTTGGCACGCGACTTGAAGCACTTTGCAGATAACCAAAAGAGCCATCTGACGAGTGATCATCAATAAAAATTAATTCGTACCTATTGCAAAAGGTTTCTAGAACATTAACTAATCGGTTAATTAATTGGCCTAGATTGTCAACTTCATTATAGATAGGAATAATAACACTAAGTTCTCTACTCATTTTAATGAAAAATATCACATTATACAATTTTGTCAAGTATAAATTTGTAATAATTAATCAACGACTTACTTTTATCCGAACATTAACTATGTAATTTTATGTACTTGCTTTTTATAAATAGTATGATATATTCAAAACCTCTTGTTTTTTTGCACAAAAAGGAACTCGTCATGAATATTCCTCACGGATTCGGCCCTGAAGCGAAGTTTGACGACCTTATGATGCCACATCCTTCTACCCCAGCAGGAAAGCTCCTGACTCAGGAGAAACATGCCCTCATGGCCGCCGAATGGGCGGAAGCAGAGGGTATGGGAGATCTCCGTCCCTTGGAAGATATGGCCGGTTACCCGCGGAGCCTGAAAATCGCTGCGGAGTAAGTAAAGTCTGGGGGGCGCGCAGTTCTGCGCGCCCCCCTAAATCATTTGTAAATGTATAAGAAAAACTATAATTGACTTTATATATTTTAGTGTTATAATTACTTAACTATGGTCAATTCCCTCTTGCATGTTTCTGTATTTAGTCTCGTAGCCACTAGCACGCTTGTTGGTGCATATTTTGTGTATATAAATCTCAACAGTACCAGCGGACGTATAGTAACTATCTTCATTGCGCTCATTATATTGTCAAACTGTGCAGCGAAGTTGTTTTATCTCTGTTTTATTGGAAAAGGCAGTGACATACGTACGTAACTTATGAAAAAAGTCGCCTATCGCATCATCTCCCATAAGCTGACCGTCTACTTGTTTCTCTACATAGTGCTCTTTTTGATTGTTGGGGCGACCTTACTAGTCGAGCCAACTGATAATGATTCATTTCCATTCCTGCGCTACATAATCGTCATTTTTGCCAGTCTCCTGTTGACAAAGTATTTCTTATACATGTTCCTCAGTCCTTGGAATGAGATTAGGCAGAAACTTAAACAGCGACATCTCAGTAGCCAACTAACAACACCTTATCGGCCACGTGTTACGGTTCTCGTGCCAGCTTGGAACGAAGGTTTGGGCGTTGTGACTACTATCGAAGGCTTGCTTAAAAGTGATTATTATAATCTAGAGATCTTGATGGTCGACAATGCTTCAACTGATGGCACTGAGATCAACATACGTAAACTTATAGGCGAGCATCGTCAGGCAGTTAAAGACGGATTACGTTCAAAGGAGATGGTGGTCAAGTACCTATATCAAGGAATACAAGGTAAAGGGCACGCTTTGAACATGGGTCTTGAACACGCTACCGGTGACATCATTTTATCGATCGATGCGGATTGCTATATTCCACCACAAACCGTCGGCAACTTCGTGAAATACTTTATCGATCCGTCAGTCATGGCCGCTGTTGGTAATGTGAGAATCGGTAATACAGACACAATTTTGGGGGTTATTCAATATCTCGAATTTCTCTTTTCTTTTTATTTTAAAAAGGCCGAATCACTCGTTAATACTATCTATATTATCGGCGGTGCGGCAGGCGCCTTCCGAAAAGACGTATTCAAACAGCTCGGAACCTACAGCGCCACGAATATTACTGAGGATATTGAACTGTCGGTTCGAATCCAATCAGCTGGTATGAAAATTGCCTATGCCCCAGATGCGTTAGTGTATACCGAAGGAGCAGTCACCCTCAAAGGACTTATGAAGCAACGATTGCGTTGGAAAAGGGGTCGTTTTGAGACCTTTTCTGAGCATAAACATCTCTTTTTTAGCACTAAAAAGCAGCACAATAAACTGCTGACCTGGCTGATACTGCCGCTTGCAATTTTAGGAGAATTGCAGCTGTCATTAGAAATTTGTTTTTTGACTTTTCTCTATATTTTCTCATTCATAACAAGTGATTTCTCATCATTTATATCAGGTATTGTTGTTGTTGGTTCAATGTTCATGGTGCAAGTAGTATTCGACGAGCATCGTGATAAATTATGGTCGTTTATACTTCTTGCTCCTATAGGTTGGTTACTCTTCTATATTAGTACTTATGTCGAAACATATGCACTGTTTAAATCTGTTAGCGGACATTTAAGAAAATCTGAGATAACTTGGCAAAAATGGGACAGACAGGGTGTATTCACCAAAGCCACTGACCAATCAGGTATACTATAGTTTGACAACATAAACATGAAAAATAAAAAGAAATACCCTACGAAGATTGCATTATTAGGAG
>CALMKR010000131.1 GCA_937867625.1 uncultured bacterium
CAGCTTGCCAGTATCAAGTAGAGTCTTGATTGCAAGTACGTGTTCTGGGTTCTTCGGATCGAAGTCGACCGAATCCTTTGCTCGTATCATGGGAATTCTCCTTAAACATATTTAGGGCACAACTTCTTATACCAAAACAAAGACCGTAAACTGAAGTATGAATCCAGTTATACGGCCCCAGAACTATATTTTAGTCTTCTAGTAGTTTTTCACCCAAACTACTAACGATATCTACTAATATCTCCTTATTACAAAGTAGTTTCAATTCAAGTCGATCAGCTATGCTTCTCTCGATTTTGGAATTGGTAAGCAACATCCAATACCTGCATTTGCGGGTTTGGCCGATACGGTGGATCCGGTCTTGTTGCTGTAAAAACACTTCTAGAGAAAAGTTAGCCGAGTAGAAGATTTGATCTGAAACCCGTTTATCGAAACCTGGCATTACAACCAAGTCACCTTCATCGCTTTCCTCTTTACCTTTCTTGACTGCACCTAAGATTGTTACACCGTAGTTGATAGTCTTCGCTTGGCAAACGAGAAATTGAATATTAGGGTCGGTATTGAATTTCTTGACAATACTAGGTATGTCTTTAGTTCCACCACTGACGGTCAGATAGGTCCTGCCATCAAGATCCAACGCCCTAGTTATTATCTCCAGCTCTGCAGCCAGGTTGTACCAAATGATTGCCCTAGTACCTTTATTGGCTACCTCACCTTCGTAGGTGTTAAATTTAGGCTCATTGATGAGCTTGATTAAAGCTTCTGCCTTAGGCTGCTCAGGGAAAATGTATTGCTTCCTAGGAGTCTTCTTGGCCTTACCTTCTTTGCCATACAACTCTGCTAATGATTCCTCAGCATTTTCTTTGTAGTAAACGAATCCGTTGGAAATCTGATTGAGTTTAATCAGCACAGATAGCGGATTGTCTACTTCAATTTCGATGTTTTGCTCAGGAATCTGTAACAGGTAATTACTTGCCAGCTTCTGGTAATAGTCTCGCTGTTGGTCTCCCATCTGAACATAAATTCGATGGAATTCCTTTGGTGGCAAATCAAGCCACTCAGCCTTAGTCATAATGATGCTACAAGAGTTGAGAATCTCTTTGACCTCATCCACGTTCTTGTAACCTACTGTAATGAAGCGGTTGTGCCTGCTAACTATGGCGTATTCATCTCTGAACTTACCAAAAGCCTCTCCAGTCAAACAAGGTTGAGTGAATCTAGTTGGGGCGAAGATATCGAGCGGCGAGTTGTTCACTAAAGTACCCGACATGACGCACTTATATGGAATCGATTTAGAGAGCCTTGTAAGGGCCTTGGTGCGCTCCGTTGTCGGATTCTTGATCAACCCCTCATCCACTGCCAAAAACTCGGCCTTGAGGCTTTCTAGGTGTTTCTCAAGCGACACGGCTTTATCATAGTTGATCACGACAACATCCGCGTTCATAACATCCTCTTTTTCCAATTCCCAATCAGTCGTCTCTACGACGTAGACCTTTAGCTCAGGTCTATGAATGGCAGCTTCATCAATCCACACAAACCTTAAAGGCTTGGGGCAGACAATAATAGACTTAACGAACTTCATCAACCAGATGTAGTCTAAGGTCACTTTCGTCTTACCAAGCCCAGGCTCAGATAGATTCATGAAGCTACCAAACGAATAAGCAAACCTAAGAGCTATTCGTTGATGTTTGAGAGGTTCAGTGTGAAAGTTGAAGTCGGGAGGTAATTCTCGAATCTTCATAGGTTCTTCTAAGATTTTCTTGATCGCAGGCGTATACTTGATATCCTTGATCTTCTTCTGGAGCCTGCTATACAGGTTGTAAACGAGGTTAGGCTCATTAGGACAGTAAAACTGCAACCCGTGCGTTGTTAACCCTGGAAAGGCCATGAGCTTTTTACGCTCCTGAACTGTCTCCGGGTTAAATAAAACTAACTTGCTATCTGCTGTGTGTTGAATGATCATTCTGGCATATCAATTGATACTCGTGGTCCCCATAGACTTGGGAATCTAGGCTTGTCTTTGACACCGCCTGGAAAGAACCTGTAGTTCCAGATAGAGCCTAGATACTTTTTTTTGTTGTTCCAAATCTCTTGGCGAAGTTCAGCAGTTAAACCTTTACCGTTTCCAATTCTGAATTCTACACCTGAGTAGATGTCTCTGACGAGCAAAGTACCCAAGGTACCAAGACCTATCATGTTAGCTTTATGAGAGCTACGTTCAGTTCTTCCTAAAGCATTCCTGACACCCACGTTACCGTTGTGCATCAGTTCTTCAAAGCCTAAAATTTCACATTCAGAGTCTTCGAACCGTTTGAGTTTTAGTAGATATCCTTCTATAGCAGTACTA
>CALMKR010000132.1 GCA_937867625.1 uncultured bacterium
TTAAGTATTCTTTAACCTCTGGTGAACCATCTCTGAACAGGTCAATATCTGCTAAAGCTCGGTCAATACCAGTCTTTAGTCGATCTGAGTTCCGTTCAACTTTATTGTTATAGGCATCTATTTGAAGTTGCTTTAGTGCTAGGTCTTTGTCATCTTCTGCGGATTCGAGGTATTTGTCTTGGGCTTCACGCTTTAGACGTTCCTTCTCTGCTCGCTCTGCGATTCGCCTTTGTGCAGCTTCGTTGTTTAGACGTTTCTGCTCATCAGCCGACTTAGTTTCTTTGGCTTCTTCTTTGGTGTCCTCTTCCGAGCCGTCAGCTTCCGCCTCTGTCTCTTCTGATTCTTCCGTTGACTCTTCTTCAGGGTCATCCTCTTGAGTTTCTTCGTCGTCTGAGTCGTCAGCTTCCGCTTCTTCTGTAGATTGCTCTTCAGTTGATTCGTCTGCTAAGTCTTCAAAAGAAAAATCCATTTCTTCGAGGCTTGTGTCATCGGTCGTGTCGTCTACCGCCGTAGGCTCTACTTCTTCTGCCATAATCACTCCTTTCTTTATTACAGTCCTATAAAGGTGACGAGCCTCTCACTTTGACAGAGTGGGTAACTGAGACTTGGAGGTAAGTCTGTTGGTCTTCTAACTACGAGGTTTAGACGACCAACACATTCACCTACATTCTACTGCGCTTCTTCCATACCTCATGCTGGGGATGACCTGCGTCCTCGCAACTTAGTTTTAAGCCACGGTCAATCCAGTTATGCAACACCTTAGCTTGCTTATCTAGTTCAAAAACAACATCGTTCTGACGTTTAGCCTCAGCTAGTAGTTCTTCTTGAGATAGTTCAGGCTGTGACATCTGTTTCTTCCTTGGGCGCTTGTTCACGAGTACGGAGGATGTTAGCGATACGGTTATTGAGACTTTCTGTGTACGCGTACATACGCTGCAAGACAAGAAGCTCAACCTTGATAGCTTCCTCTGGGAGTGGTTCAAGTATCATAGTGCGTAGTTGCTTAACGATTGCGTCTTGGTCTGCCTTAACGATTTCGTCCACTACTTCTGCGTATGGTGCGAGTTTGTGCTTGTCTTCAAGTGACTTAGCGATTAGTTCACGCTTACGATCAATAGAAGTCTTAGGCTGTGCTGATGTCATTCCTGAGTGTAGGTCGCCTGTGTTGATTCCCATTACTGTCCTCTCCTCTGTAGTCCTGCTAGGATTTCTTCTGGTTCAAAGCCCTGACGTTCTGCTTCGATCATAGCCATTGCTGTTGGTTCATCGACTCCGTATAGTTCCATAACTGCTGGCACGTTCTCGTTACCGTCTTGTGGCATTGGTGCGCCTTGTGGGGCTTCTGGTGCGGCCTGTGGCAT
>CALMKR010000133.1 GCA_937867625.1 uncultured bacterium
CTAGTCAGGCGGCCTTAAAGCCAAACGAACGAGCCACCATCACTCTCGGCTTCACCATGGGAGATGACACGGGCGCGAAGCGCTACAATGTAGAAGTGTCTGTTACTCCAGATAGTAACCGTAATAACAACTCGTTTGAGACGGCGGTTGCTATAGTCAACTAATCATCTCTCGTCTCTACCCAAAACACAAAACCCGCGCCAATGGCGCGGGTTTTGTGTTTCTTGCGTGCTCACTGAATTATATTTAGTCAAATTTTTCTGCAGCTACGAGGTGAGAACATGATTTGCTCATCATGTTCGCAAGACTCATTGAGAGATTTTGTAAGTGAAACGAACAAAATATCCAATGAGTAGACAGCTCTCGTAGAGAGTGAGGAAATATTTGTGAGTCGTACTGGTGGTACGGTGAACAAATATTTACCGATGAACAACAAAGTCGATGCTAGAAATTTGGCTAAATATCGAGAGTTGCGAGGCGTGCATTAGACTGGATAAATGATTTCCGATTACTCACGTCCGTCCCCATCAAGATATCAAATACACGATCTGCCTGTACCGCATCTTCAATCGTGACCTGCATGAGAATCCGGTTCTGTGGATCCATGGTAGTCTCCCAGAGTTCTTCAGGATTCATTTCTCCGAGACCCTTGTAGCGCTGGATACGAACCTTACCGGTTTTTTTGGTCGATACTTCAGCCTCATCCTCCACCTCCTCTTCTTCCCCATCTTCTGTTACTTCAACATCAGCTACAACGTCTTCACCCATCGCTTTGAGTACCTGAACCTTTTCATCATCAGAGAAAGCGTAACGAATCTCCTTTCCTTTTTGAATCTTATAGAGTGGTGGCTGCGCGATGTAGATATACCCGGCATCAATCAGTGGTCGGAAATACCGGTAAAAGAGCGTCAGGAGAAGTGTGCGGATGTGCGCACCGTCCACGTCGGCGTCGGTTGCAATAATGAGCTTGTGGTAGCGGAGACGTTCGATATCAAACACGTCACCAATAGCAGTACCCATTGCAATCACGAGGTTCTTAATTTGTTCTGAGGCGAGCATCTTGTCGATACGTGCCCGTTCGACGTTGAGGATCTTACCGCGTAGTGGCAAAATCGCCTGCGTCTTTCGGTCACGACCCATCTTGGCACTTCCTCCCGCTGAGTCTCCCTCTACAATAAAGAGTTCTGAATCACTCGCCTTTTTACTCTGACAGTCCGCGAGCTTGCCCGGGAGCGACATTCCTTCAAGCGCACCTTTACGGAGTACACTGTCCTTCGCGGCCTTCGCGGCTTTGCGGGCCTTTACGGCGATAATCACTTTGTTGATGATGGCTTTGGCATCATCAGGATTTTCTTCGAGGTAGGTGGCGAACGAGTCACCAAAGACGGTCTCAACTGCGCCACGGGCTTCCACTGATCCGAGCTTTGCCTTGGTCTGGCCTTCGAATTGGATTTCCGGCATCTTCACTGATACCACCGCGGTAATACCTTCAAGCACATCGTCACCGGTAAAGCCAGCATCTTTTTCCTTCACACTAAAGAAGTTACCCTTCTTGGCGTAGTTGTTAAGGGTACGAGTGAGTGCGGTCTTAAACCCGGTGATATGCGTACCGTGCTCTGGGTTATAGATATTGTTCGCAAAGGCACTGATACGTGATGAGATGTCGTCCACGTACTGAAGAGCCACTTCAACGGAAAGCACTGCCCCGTCCATATTGTTCTTCTCGATATAGAAGATATTTTTATGGACTGGCTTCTGGTACTGGTTGTTAAAAGCCACGAGTGAACGCAAACCTCCTTCAAAGTAGAAGTGCTGATGGGGTACTTCAAGGTGTTCGTCCGAGAGGTACTGCTTGCCACGAAGTCCTTCGAGGAACTTCGGCACTGACTTGTCAGTAGTCGCATGAACAGCTCCTGCTTCCCCACAAACGCCACGAGCGTCGATGACGGAGAGCTGCATCGCCTTCACCAAGTACGCCTGCTGACGTAAGTGCGTCACAATCTTTTTGAAATCGTAGTCAGTTTCTGGGAAGATACTCGCATCCGCCTGGAAGGTCACGATGGTACCCTTCATTTTTGAGGCACCAATCTTCTTGACCTTGTAGCGGGGCTTACCAATGGTGTACTCCTGCATGTGGTAGGCACCATCGCGGTGTACCTCCACAATCACGTGGGTAGAAAGCGCGTTCATAACCGACACACCCACACCGTGAAGACCACCAGACACCTTGTAGCCAGAACCTTCACCACCGAACTTTCCACCGGCGTGGAGCACAGTCAAAATAGTTTCAAGGGCCGAGACACCAGTTTGTTTATGAATGTCTACCGGAATACCACGACCATTGTCTACGACACGGATGTACCCGCCCGGCAGGAGGGCTACTTCTACGCGATTGGCAAAACCACCCATCGCCTCGTCGCGCGAGTTGTCGAACACCTCCCAAATGAGGTGATGGAGCCCTTCAGGACCAGTGGTCCCGATGTACATACCCGGTCGCTTGCGTACTGGATCAAGTCCTTCGAGAACAGAAATTGAGGATGCGTCGTAGGTGTCTTTTTTGGCGGCCATACAGGTGTCTAAATGTGATAAATAACGCTATAGATTATAGCAAAAAATCGCCTTGCTGGCGAGGTAAAAAGGTGGTATTTTTGCTGATAGAAAGCAGCAAATTGAGGTGAAAACATGCTTGGTAAGCAAATGATCTACTTCTCTGGTCGCACGCGAGAAGGAAAACATGTTCAGGGATACATGAACCGGTCTATCCCTGAAACCCCCGACTACTTCCGCATACATCAACAGCAAGGGTTCGTCTACAGTCTCGACGAAGTGACCGCCCTTATCGCGAGACTCGCGCCAGCACACCCCGAAGGAGTCTTTGTCCTTCGACCTATCTGACTTCCCATCCCTGCCCCGCGACAGCGTCGTAGACTGCACTCATTTGTGCATCTGCCTCGCTGCCGTCGAGGGTTTTTTCGTTAGACTGGAAAACGAGACGAAACGCAAGCGACGTCCGACCTTCTTTAGTGAATGTATCAAGGTGAGTGAGACGAACCAGGAGTGGTCCAGCAGCTACCCGAAGTGTGCTCTCTACCGTCTCAAGCGCAGTCCCCTCACCTACCCACATGGCAATATCACGCGAGACACTAGGGTACGCGGAAAATGGTTTGTAGAGGATGGCGGAAGATTTTTGAGCTGCTTCATAGACACTAGGTACTGGGAGATTTAGGAGAAGCGCTTCGAGTGAGAATTCGACATACCCAGGCGCGGTATGCACTGGCGTAATTGCCACCCCAAGAGCAGCCTCAAGCGCTGTGACGGCCGCAGCCAAGAGCGGATCATCTACCTTCGCCTTGTATTCGGTGCCGGTTTGCACCGCCAGACCGATATGAAAGGCCTCCTCAGCTACACCAAAGACGGTACCAATTTCAAATACCTGTACCGCCCGAAGGCCAAGCAGATCACGGAACGGAATATTCCTCGCCCGTACCTCAAGGAGGTTATCCTGTAGTCGACTACGCAAATAACTCTTGTCTGACGCCAAGGCATTTTTGATATGGGCGATGTCGTTTTCCCGGAATGAACTTGTATACACTTCAGAGAAACCAAGACCCGTGAGTGACTGACGAATGACCTCAGCGTAATAGAGACGGGTATTAAGCTCCATCACCGGCGCTGATACGGGCGCAATCGATACGATATGCGTAAGACCATACACGCGACCCACTTCCTCAATAAGGTCCTGTTTGATTTCGATATCATCGCGTTCGTGGGTAGGTGTGACCGAGAACACTTCCCCATCTTGTACCACCTGATACTGGAAACGTGCAAGAATAGCAGCAACGGCTGCGGCATCAATCTTGATACCAAGTACACGATTGATCTCACCAACTGATACCGACACCGCCTTTCGCGTGACGGTACTATCACCTGTCGCTGTATATCCAACTACCTGACCCCCGGCAATCTCGGCAATTAATTTTGCCCCAGCCACAAGTCCATAGGGAGTTACACTGCGCGAGAGACCGTTTTCATAGCGCTTAGCGGCATCAGTTGGCAGTTTGTGACGACGAGACGCGAGACGGGTAGCAACACGGTCAAAGTGTGCGGCTTCAAGGAGGATGGTGGTCGTGGCTTCAGTTACACCAGAATTGAGTCCTCCTTTCACTCCCGCGAGCGCCAGTGGTGTACCACTGACTCCATCAGTGATCACTACATCTTCTGGAGTGAGTACCAACTCTTCATTACTTAAAGTCGTGAGCTTTTCTTCAGCGCGAGCCGCTCTGACCCGGACTTCGCGACTGCCCGCAGCATCTGGGGTAAACGTGTTCGCGTCAAAGGCATGAAGTGGCTGCCCCAGTTCAAACATCACGTAGTTGGTGGCGTCGACTATGTTATTAATCGAACGCTGACCAATGACCTCAAGACGGGCACGAAGCCAATCTGGCGACGGACCAACTTTGACCTCTTCTATAACGGCAGCTCCATAAAAATCACAGACCGATGTATCAAGCACCACCCGCACGTCTGGTAACGGTGCACCCAGTGCCACCTCTCCTTGTAGCGGATCATGCTTCATCGGGAGGTCGAGAATAACGGAGAGCTCACGCGCAAGGCCACGGTGCGACATCAGCCAAGCAGACTTGTCTGGCAAGACCTTCACATCAAAGACCGTATCGTCACCAACCGACAACACCTCTTCTACTTCAGACGAGTGAAAGGTGAGCTTCTCCTCAATCACCGCTGGAGCTGGCAGCGGAGCATCAAAAAATGTTTGTAGCCAGTTGTGTGAGAATTTCATATTCAGTCCGTTAGAGATAGAAAACGTTTTAGTCGATTATTAATATACCTCTTACCCATTCCTGTTTTTAGATACTTCTCTCGAGCAAATGCATCGCCCTGCTCCAATGACATCTCGTAATAAACAATTTGCATCGGTAGCCTATCTTTAGTAGAGCTGACTTGACCCTTGCAATGCTGACTAAAACGTTTTCGTAAATCATTGGTACAACCAGTGTAAAACTTACCATCCTTCTCACTTTTTAGCACGTAGACATAATAGCTCATGTTATCTCTAACGGACTAAAACTGATTTACGAAGCGTAAATCACCATTATACATAAGGCGGATATCATCAATCCCGTAGCGCAGTACCCCAAGACGGTCAATCCCCATCCCAAAGGCAAAGCCTTGATACACCTCAGGGTCGATGTTCGCTGCACGAAGGACATTTGGATGTACCATACCGCCACCCATGATTTCAATCCAGCGACCAGAGAGCTTATTCCCTTCTTGTGGCGCAATCATCATATCAACCTCTACCCCTGGCTCCACAAACGGAAAGAAACTTGGTCGGAATCGAACCTGTACCTCCCCGCCAAAAAAGCGTGTAAAGAAGTATTCGAGGACCCCTTTCATATGAGCGAGTGAGACGTCGCGGTCGACCATCAGTCCTTCGAGCTGGAAAAACTGGGCTTCGTGCGTCGCGTCAGTCGCTTCATTACGAAATACCTTACCCGGACAAATCATGCGGATCGGAGGCGTATGGGTGAGCATGTGGCGGACCTGGACCGGTGAGGTGTGCGTGCGCATCACGAGCGAATCATCATCAGAGAGATAAAACGTATCTTGCATGTCTCGAGACGGGTGGTCGGCGGGCACGTTGAGGTCATCAAAATTGTGCTTGATGAGTTCTCGTTCCGGCCCTTCGGCAAAGGTAAAACCAATCTCCGCAAAGATACTATTGATTTCGGCAATCATGGCCGACATCGGATGGGTGTGTCCAATTTGTTCCATATATGCGTATACTACCACCAACTACACAGTCGGCAACTCAGTGAGTAATTCAAAGTAATTACTTCCATCCTTCACAAATATCCGCCCGCCATCAACCACCACCGCATCAATAGACTGCTTGTAGAGTGGCTGGGTATTCTGCCAAGCTCGGTCGTCTACTTCAGTAACAAAGACTCCGTCACTGCGATGCATAAGCACCAAATCTGTTGTCCCTGGCATAAAACTAAATGAGAGAATTTCTTGACCTTGTCTATCAATCACAATCTCACGACGACACTCACGCTCGGCGGTGGTAGTAGTCTCGATCCCCTCTTTAAGTTCAAGCTCTTCAGCCAACGCCTTTCTCGCCGCAATCACTTGTGCTTCGTAGCGCTCACTGGTGGTTGTCGCAATATCATCAGGAATACAGAAGTAGTACGGGATGTTACGTTCACTTCCGGTGAAGCGAACAACAATATCATCTCCCCGCCGGAACAGTGTCACATCACGGTCAGTTATTGTTGTCGTGGCGGTATCAGTGCTGGTAGTAGAACTCGTGGTAGCAGACGTATTGGTTTCAAAAATACCCCGCGCCTCATCAACCACCCGACTAATAAACGGTTCAGTGGATGAAGCTGATGTCGTACCAAAAAGATCACGAACATAGGTGTACTCAGTGTTACCAGACAGTG
>CALMKR010000134.1 GCA_937867625.1 uncultured bacterium
GGTCCTAAGGTAGCGAAATTCCTTGTCGGGTAAGTTCCGACCTGCACGAATGGTCTAATGAGTTGAGTACTGTCTCCTCCACGAGCCCGGTGAAATTGTAGTATCGGTGAAGATGCCGGTTACCCGCCACGGGACGGAAAGACCCCGTGAACCTTCACTACAACTTTGCATTGATTTTGAGCAACCGATGTGTAGGATAGTTGGGAGACTTTGAAGCAGTGTCGCTAGGCATTGTGGAGTCAACGTTGAAATACCAACCTTTTGTTGCTTAGAACCTAACCCCCTGCGGGAGACAGTGCATGGTGGGTAGTTTGACTGGGGTGGTCGCCTCCTAAAAAGTAACGGAGGCTTGCAAAGGTACCCTCAGTACGGTTGGTAATCGTACGCAGAGCGTATTAGTATAAGGGTGCTTGACTGTGAGGCATACACGCCGAGCAGGAGCGAAAGCTGGCTAAAGTGATCCGGTGGTTCTGTATGGAAGGGCCATCGCTCAAAGGATAAAAGGTACTCCGGGGATAACAGGCTGATCTCCCCCAAGAGCTCATATCGACGGGGAGGTTTGGCACCTCGATGTCGGCTCGTCACATCCTGGGGCTGGAGAAGGTCCCAAGGGTTCGGCTGTTCGCCGATTAAAGTGGCACGTGAACTGGGTTCAGAACGTCGCAAGACAGTTCGGTCCCTATCTGTGGTGGGCGTTAGTAAATTGAGAGGACGTGACCTTAGTACGAGAGGACCGGGTCGCACGTACCGCTGGTGTATCTGTTATGCCGCCAGGTGTAATGCAGAGTAGCTATGTACGGCAAGGATAAACGCTGAAAGCATCTAAGCGTGAAACCTTCCTCAAGATGAGTTTACTTTTAAGGGTCGTCAGAGACTATGACGTTGATAGGCTACAGGTGTAAAGTTGGTAACAGCAAAGCCGAGTAGTACTAATTACCCGTAAGCTTTATTTTTAATTGTTTTGATTACTTTTCCAATATGTAAATTATTCGAGTGTAAACTCAATCTTTTTATGGTGGTTTTGCCGAGGGTGTTCACCTCTTCCCTTTCCGAACAGAGAAGTTAAGCCCCTCATGGCCGATGGTACTTGCATTTTGCTGGGAGAGTAGGTAGCTGCCGTATTTTTTGAAGCCTTTCTATTAACTTAGAAAGGCTTTTTTGTTATTTTATTAGTACTACTATTTAAGCATTTGTATATATTGGATATAGTGCTTTTTGTATATAAATTTCCACTTTTATCAACTCTCATATAACAATTGAAATATATTTTTAATCTTTCAATTTAAACTACAATTATTTTTTAATCATGTAGAGATTTGTGAAAGGTATAAACAAACTTTGACAGGATATAACTTAACGAAAACTAGCTTCACTTAGAATAGTAGCTCAACTTTTGTTTATGATAGCTGATGGCTTAATTTTTTAGAAATAAAATAAATTTTCTGGGACAATCGTTTTATAATGCTGCTATTTATAGTCGCACTAGAATTTGATTTCCTTAAGTTTATTGTACTATCTAAAGATTGAACTAGAAAGTTCTTATTTGAAGTTATACAAGTCTTGTATATTGCCTGTTTCACTTTTTATAATAAATCCTGTGTTGCTTGCTATTCCAAATTCTAAGTAAGTAGAATGGAATCTAAATCAATAATTACGCTTCTATTTTGGGCTTGTGTGAGTTTTTGTTAACGTTTTTACTTGCTTATACACTATGGATTATGAATATTCATTTTTTGAATTCGAACTTAAAGTGCTAAAGAACCTTGAAATAGTATTTTAATTTGTTTATTTAATTAGTTAATATATCTATATTGAATACTCTTTTATGAGAAAACATTTGTCTAGCATATTTTAGGTCTAATTGTCTTCGATCGAAATTTTAACTACTCTGTTTAAGATAGAACTTACTTCGTATAATTCTTCTCTCAAAATTTATTTGATTTCAAAAGAAAATAATATTTGACTTTAAATGAAATAGTGTCTATTCTTTGTAACCATAATGGGTTGTGGTTATCCATACATTGAGCATACTTTAAATGCACCAATCCAAATAATTTCTACCATAAAAAGAGCAATGAAATTCATTGCTCTTTTTATAATTAATATGAAAAATTTGTAGGAGAAAAATCCTATCATTAGCCCATTTATTATTGTCCTCCACCCATATCCCCTGAATCTCCACTATCAGCTTTGTTATTTTTTCTCTTGAATAATGAAATATCAAACTTCCCAAATCTGTAACTAAAATTAATTCGTAGAACTTGTGGATCTCTTAACCTGTAAGTATCTTGTGTGAAGAATATAGCTTCTGTGTATGTTTCGGTAGCTGTTCTGAAAATATTGTTCATGCTAAAAGTAAGTGAGCCACTTCTACCATTCTTCCAAGTAAAGTCTTTGCGTAATGCAAGATCAATGTCAAAATATCTAGGTAAAGTATAACCTTGTGCAAGGGTTTGATTACCACCACCCCACACTCCACCACCACGTCCTCCTCCACCACGTCCACCACCACCTTGTGGCAATAAGGTTTTTGAACGAGCTTCTCCAGAAACTTGTAACGATAATCCTTTTGCCAATTTAAAACTATTGTTCACTTTGGCAAACCAACTTACAATAGAATTATCAATATTTTGACCAGGAATATTTGCATTAATTTGCGAGTTGTACAGATTAAGATTTAAAGTTAAATCCCACCATTTGTTTACAGGTAGTTTATTGGTTAATTCTAAACCATACGTATAACTGTTATTGGCATTAATGCTACTAGTATAAAACAAACTATCATTACTAACTTGCC
>CALMKR010000135.1 GCA_937867625.1 uncultured bacterium
ACTTGGTGTCCTTTAGCAATAATGCCAGTACGACCAATCTCACAATTGCAACGAGTAGTACGATGACTACTCCGACGCTCATGTCACTTGCCGGTGACCTCACCAACAACGGAACTCTCGATAGTGCCTCGGGCAATACCTTTTGGGCATCTAGTTCAGCGACACAAACAATAAGCGGTGGAGTCTCTAGTTCAGCCACCTTCGATACATTGACCTTTGTGGGAAGTGGAGCCAAAAATCTCAGTATGAATGCCACCGCCACCACGCTGACGGTTTCGAGTGGTGCGACAGTAAATCAGTCTGGGCGCTTAACCGTGGCTGGTGATTACACCAATAGCGGCACGGTCGCTGCTGATGCGAGTAGTGAGCTAGTACTTACCGGGGAGAAACCACTTGGTTCATACGTGGTGGGACGAGATGTGTCTGGGACTTCCAATGGAACCACGGCTTCGTTGATGTACAATGTCGAATTTAAAGATGCCTACGCCTATGTCACAAAAGTTGCTCAAGGCACAAATTGTTCTAACACTATAGCAGCGTGTGAATTGCAGATCTACGATATGAGTAGTTCAACCAATCCGGTCTATGTGTCTGGGCGTGATGTAAACGGAGACACTAGTGCAGGAAGTCTCGATATGTTTGATGTGGCCATTAAGGGCAATTATCTCTATGTCACCAAAGGCGGCAGTGCCACCGCCTGTTCACAAACCGCTGGTTCAGCGATTGGCTGCGAACTCATGGTCTTTGATATCTCGAGTTCTACTAATCCAACGTACGTAGCTGGTCGTGATGCCAGTGGCAACAGTGCTGGTACCGGTGCAGTAAATGTGAATGATCTTGTTATTGTCGGTGATTATCTGTATGTCACCAAGGCGGCGAACGCCACCGCCTGTTCCCAAACCGCTGGTTCAGCCACCGGCTGTGAACTGATGGTCTTCGATATCTCGTCATCGACTAATCCGGTGTACGTGGCGGGACGTGATGCCAGTGGTAACAGTACCGGGACAGGTTCGGTAAATATTACGTCGATTTCTGCCACGGATATACTCGTTGTGGTTGGTAAAGGTGCCAATGCCACTGCCTGTTCACAAACTGCAGGTTCAGCGATTGGTTGTGAACTCATGGTCTTCGATATTTCATCACCGACGAGTCCAACCTATGTCGCTGGGCGTGATGCCAGTGGCGATAACGTCGGAGTTGGGAACGTAACTATTAACACACTCACCGTTCAGGATGATTGGGCACTTATCGGGAAACTTGGCGACGCCACCGCCTGTTCCCAAACCGCTGGCTCCGCCACTGGCTGCGAACTCATGGTCTTTGATATCTCATCGTCAACTAATCCAACGTATGTAGCCGGACGTGATTCAAGTGGCGACAGTGACGGAACGGGTGCAGTTGAGGTAGTGAAGAGTAAGAGCAGGAGCGGCTATTGGTATGTAGGTAAAGTGGGCGATGTTACCGCCTGTTCACAAACCGCTGGTTCAGCGATTGGTTGTGAACTCATGGTCTTCGATATCTCATCATCAACGAATCCGGTATATGTAGCAGGAACGGATGCAGATGGTAGTACTACTGGTACGGGAGAGGAAAATATTGGCGCAATCAATTATCGAGGCAACAGTCTCGTAGCCTTAAAGTCTGCTAATTCTAACGCCTGTTCCCAAACTGCCGGCTCAGCGATTGGTTGTGAGTTTATGAGCTTTAGTATCGGCAATACCCTGCGAGGGAACATGACCGGTACTTCAGCGTTGCGATCAGTTACTATGCAAGGTGCAACCGGTTGGTATAACAATGCCTCAACTACCAATCTCACCATCGACACAAACGGCGTGGCCTCCATGCCAACCGACTTGAGTGTGGCGGGCGACTTCATTAACAACGGTGAATTCTGGGCAAACAACGCAACGGTCACCCTCACCGGGACGGACCAGTATCTCGCGTCAGATGGTGATACAACGTTCTACAACCTCAGTCAGCAAGCAACCACGAGTGCCACTACCACGTTTAGTAGTACTGGTCGCTTCATGACGACTGGCTTCTTACAGCTTAATGGCACATCAAGCGCACGAATCAAGCTGCGGTCTGATGTCGAGGGTACCCAGTGGACCCTGTACCCTTACGGTAGTACCTCTGCGACCTGGCTTGATGTCAAAGATGCTCGCAACAGTTCATCAACGTACATTACCTGTACCACTAATTGTATTGATCGAGGCAATAATATGAATTGGATCTTTTTCCCAACCGTGCTTGGTACCGGATCAACCACCTTGGTCGCACACAGTGGTGGGCAGATAACTGATAACTTTGACGAGAGTGCAAAAACAGATGCCGCATTACTTGCTTTCCGCTTACAGCCAAACTCAGGTACTACCACCTACAATGCTCTTGGCTTCACGTTGCAGGGTAACGCCAATCTCAACCAGAGCGCCTTCACCAATTTCCGTTTGGTGGTTGATGCAAATAGTAATCAAGTGTTCGACGGCGGTGACTCTATCATTGGTGGAACTGGAGATGTGGTATGGACAGTAGAACGGGCTACGCTTGGTTTCTTCGAGTCATTTACGGCCACTACCAGCGCTGATTATCTGGTAATTGCCGATTGGTCGGTGCCGGTCAACGGTAGCTTCATGTCGGTGTCCCTTAGTCCAAGTGATATTGTGAGTACTGATACTTCTGGTACGCAGACAATCTTTGGGCAGACGGTACGGGTCCAGCATCATCGCAATAACCGTGGTGGTGGCGGCGGAAGTAGTAGTGTTGGTGGCGATGCACCGGCTGGTGCGGGTAACGTCGGTGGGGGAGGTGTCCCGGGTGGTGAATTAATTGGCTCTGATCCTGACTTCTTCTGGCCAACCAGCCAAAGTGGCTCGTGGAATAACGGAGCCTTGGCCTACGATGGTGTGGACGGGACGTATGCGACTACCGCAGCAGCCACCAACCATAGCTATACGAATCATGGGTTTGGTATCCCGACGAACAATACCATCAGCGGTATCGTCGTTAAGCTCGAATTGTCTGGAAACACAGCCGCCGGTTCCGTTGATGTACAGTTATCGTGGGATGGTGGTACCAGTTGGACGAGTACCAAAAATACTGGAACCCTCACCACCGCCGATGCGGTACGAACCCTCGGTTCCCCAAGTGATTTGTGGGGACGAGCCTGGTCGTCGGCTGAGTTTGGTAACGCAAACTTCGCCGTGCGGGTGGTCGGTAGTCCAAGTAGCAATACTATTAGTCTTGACGCTATCCAGGTACGGGTCTATCACGTGGTGGGCGGCGGGGGAGGAGGAGGTGGAGGCGCAATTTAGGAGTGTTATACACAGAAAAGCATAGAAGTGTTAATGAACAACAATGATATAATTATGGATATGAACAAAATTATTACTACAGGTCAATACGCATGTATCTACGCTGTTAGTGCACTAACCGTGTCGGCACTATTATTTAGTCTAATTCTCGAACCAACCTTAGGTCGAGCAGCGGCTTCAGCCAACGATACTTTTTTGATTACGCAGCAGATTACTGACGAAATTTCCTTCCTTGTGCCTGCGGCTGATGTCACCATGGCTGGTTCAATTCAGGGTGTGACGGGCGGTTACGCTACTGGTACCACCTACGCAGTGGTTCGTAGTAACAGTAACTCTGGCTATACGATGGATATTAGCTTCTCCAATGCCCCCGCAATGCGTGGTACTTCCACTCTCAGTACGGCTATCCGTGACTTCGCTACGTCATCTAGTATGATAGAGCCGAGCTTCACTTTCGTAGCGAGTTCAGCAGCGCAGTTTGGCTACACAGTTGCGGCTTCAACGACTTCTGACCTCGACCCCTCATTCTTGAACGACGGTTCTACTTGTAATGCTGGTGCAGGTTACACCGCCAATCGCTGCTGGATGTCACCATCTACCACAGCGTACCGTATTGTTAACCGCTCTACTTCAGCTCCAAGTGGTGCAACAACTACCCTTACCTTCCATATCGAAGTACCAAGTAACCCAAGTCCATCACTTGATGAAGACTTTTATGTAGCTACTGCGACCTTGACGGCCACCAACCAGTAGGTACACTAGTGTTATGCCGTACATTTTTGGTGGTATACTCCTCGCTGTTTCAGTCTTTTTGCCTGGTATTTCTGCTTCGGCCGAAGAGCCTAATGCCTCTTCAACGGCCGTAACTCAAACCACCTCACCAATTACTCGTGAGCAAATCCCTGGTAGCGATATTCAGCTCGGGGATTTTGTGGTAGGTCCCGGTAAGGCAGAGGTAGTGGTACGGCCAGGGGAGACAGTCTATAAAGAAATTACGGTCACCAATCGTATTGATAATAATCGTTCGTTCCAGTTTCATGTCGAGGATATGTCTGGGTCGGCTGACGGTAGTGAAGCGGTGGTACTCTTGGGTGACCAAAATGGACCCTATTCGCTCAAGGACTACGTAAGTGTTCCTGAGTCTACTATTACCCTTGGTCTCGGGGAACGGGCTCGTATTCCAGTCAAGATCACGATGCCGCCAAATGCGGAACCCGGTGGATATTATGGTGCTGTGTTGGTATCAACACTACAGACCGATGAAGATAATGATGGTTCTATTGCTCAATCTCCGATTATTGCTCGGATCGGTACATTATTTTTTATAACCGTACCAGGAGAAACCAGTCGTGAGAGTAGTCTCGTATCGTTTGCTACGGTCAATAACCAGTGGTGGTTCACCAAAGGTCCGGTGCCACTCGGTTTGACTTACGAGAACAAAGGCTCAATCCACCTTAATCCCTACGGTGAAGTGCGGGTTACTAACATGCTTGGTAACGAGGTGGGGTATGTAGAGCTTGATCCCTGGTTTGTACTCCCCAAGTCTATTCGAACTCGGGATATTACCTGGACGAGTGAATTTTTACTTGGTCGGTACACGATTACAGCTTCTGTGAATCGTGGGTATGATAATCAGATTGATACCAAAGCCATTCATATTTGGGTCATTCCATGGCAGTTGCTGATCGGTGTATTTGCAGTACTGTTTGTTATTATATTTGTTTTCCGCTGGTTCTTTAATAAGTTCGAATTTAAAAGAAAATAATCCATGAGGTTGGTTTCAACTTTAATTCGCATCGGCCGCGAGTCGCTCGTGTTAACGGTGATACTTTGTTCTATTGTGTCGCTTGGCCAGGCTGAGGTGATGACAAGTAGCAACTTTAGCATTGAGCGAGACAGCATCAACTTTGGTGGTGGGTATGCATCGTCGACTAACTATCAGCAAGAATCAACCTTTGGAGAAATTGCTACTGGTAATAGTTCTAGCACAAACTTTTCTTTGGAGGCTGGGTATCAGCAAATGGGGGAATCATACATCAGCCTCTCCTTGATTGGTGATGTTGCGCTGGGGCCGAGTCTCGGTCTCGCTGGAGGAACTGCGACTGGTTCAACATACTTTGTGGTGACGACCGATAATCGATTGGGTTACCAAGCGACACTTGCAGCCAGTTTGTCTCCAGCTATGCAGTCAGGAGTTGGGTCAATTGCGAATTATTCACCGGCTACAAGCGACCCTGATTTTTCGTTTACCACCAATAGCAGTCAGGCTCACTTCGGGTTTACTCCAGAAGGGGCTGATATAGCCAATCGGTATCGTGATAATGGTGGTTTGTGTGGTATTGGGGCACTTGATACTACTGAGGCCTGTTGGGATATGGTCTCGACGACGCCAGTGGAGGTTGCAAGACGAGCAACGAGTAACCATCCTATCGGTGCTACCACCACACTGCTCTTTCGGGTTGGGGTTGGCGCTAGTGCTGCGGTAACAGCTGGTACCTATGTGGCTACAAGTACCGTGACAGCAATCACTTTATGATGAGACATTTTTGCAGTACTTTTATTTTTTTACTCTTGTTACCAGCGCTCGTTTTTGCCCAGAGTGACGAATTCATTATTCGTACATTAGTTGGTAATGATACGAGTGCACCTACGGTACCTGGGGGGGTTACTGTCTCTCCTGTCTCACCTAACCAAATCGATGTGGCATGGAGTCCGTCTACAGATAATTTTGGTTTGGGCGGATATCGTAT
>CALMKR010000136.1 GCA_937867625.1 uncultured bacterium
TGAGGAGCGTCTTTTTTGCATCGGTGATGACGGAGGTGAGGAGGTGTGGGATACCTTCGTAGAGAGTGAGTTCCACCCGCTTTGGGTCGACCATGAGGAGGCGGAGTTGGTCTGGTGAATTACGGAAGAGGAGGGACACCACAATATTGTGGATCATGATGGACTTACCAGACCCTGTCGTACCCGCGATAAGCGCGTGTGGCATGCGAGCAATGTTCGCAAAGTGCGCATGACCAGTCACGTCTTTACCAAGAGCCACGAGAAGTGGGTGTGGTGAGTCGGTGTACTCGGGGGTCTTGAGGAGGGACGCAAGCCCTACCGTCGCTCGCTGGAGGTTCGGAATTTCGATACCAACGAGTGACTTCCCTGGAATCGGCGCTTCGATACGGAGTGCTCCGGTCGAGAGATTGAGCTGGAGCTCCTGCTGGAGTCCGACGATTCGGGCGATTTTCACCCCTTGGGCGGGCTTCAGCGCATAGCGGGTGATAGTCGGTCCCACTTCAACTGCGTCCATCTCCACATTAATACCGAACTCTTTGAGGGTGCGCTTGATGATGTTGGCGTTGGCCTTCACGTCCCCGGTCTGAGCCTTACCGGTGTCTTTCTTCAGGAGTGAGAGAGACGGTGGAGCGTACTGGCCACGGAAGGTCCCGACGACGAAGTCCCCGCTCTTGCCTCCCAGGCCAAGTGATTCTTTGGCAGCCGCCACCAAAGGTCGCTTGGCTGGAACTTCAGCATCTTCAAGCTCTTCATCATCCGCTTCGATCTCCTTGCCACCCTTGCGACCAGCCGGCTCCTCTTCATCGAGTGGGATGTTGAGATTTTCGATGTCACTATTATCATCGTAGTCGAATTCCTTCTTCTTCGGGAGATGGAGTCCCGTATTAAAGAAGAGGAAGATACTAATAAGAGCGAGTCCAAAGAGGATGACCCCAGCGAGTACTCCGCCAAGGAGAGAGTCTAGTGGCCAGAGGAGAGCGAGGCCGGCATAACCACCGAGTCCGTCGCTGGTGTGTTCGAGCAGCCCCAAGACTGCAAGGAAGAAGAGGATGATACCGATAACCTTCGAACCGCTGACACGGTTGTTGTCTTTAGGATTAAGAAGAATGTATACAAAAAAAGCACAGGCGAGCGGAGAGAGGTATGCCCCTGCGCCAAAGAGTGCATCGAGCGTGAGATATGTGTAGTGCCCAAGTGGACCACTCATCTCAAAGAGAGCCGCAAGGAAAAAGACCCCGACAATGGCTACAAGGACAGCCCAGATGGCTTGTTTCGCCTGAGGCGAGAGGTCATCAAAAAATGATGAACGTTCAATAATGATTTCTTTCGGTGGTGTTTTCTTTTTAGCCATATACTACACAGTCAAATATGCCCCTATCATACCATGATGCGCTTTGGAGCACTTGTGGAGTGAGAAATGGGCTGGATGAGGAGTGATTAAACATCACTCCGCAAGAGTGCGCTATGACCGATGTCATAGCGCAAGACTTTCTGAGAAGGGTACTTCCAGAAAGTGGACAGTCCCTGTAAGGAAGGCCAGCTATTTTGAGTAACATATCGACAACCTGTACTGGTCAGGTAATGACCCATTTCCAAATACGACACAAAAAGACAAGCGTACA
>CALMKR010000137.1 GCA_937867625.1 uncultured bacterium
GTAGTTGGTGAGGTAGATGACTTTGGCTGTCCGTCCCCAGTCATCTTCACGGATTTTTTTCATCGCTTCGTAGCCATCCATATTCGGCATATCAATGTCCATAAGGATAATAGACGGATGATGTTCTAGGGCGAGCGCGATGGCCTCGTCACCATCTTTGGCGATGATCACATTAATACCAGCTTCACTAAAAGCAAAGCGGTACATTTCGCGGAGCACCATATCGTCGTCGACCAACAAAATAGTTTTTTGTTCCATAAGTAAATTATACACCCAGTAATGTAGACTGTCGCCGTAACCTCGGTAACCTCGGGGTCCGACCCCTAAATTAGGGGTCCGACCCCGGGGCACTAACCTTTTAGGTGTAATGGTAGGGGGGGCGTAGCCCACTCCTCCGGTTTCTTGTATACTAATAAGTATTAAATTGTCCGGCCTATGATCTAATGCTTTCTGATGTTTCGAAGCGTGGAAAATATTTTTCTCTTTTACTATTCAATATTCAATATTAATTTCCTATGGAACACTATTCATTCATCAAGGCGCAGGATCCAGAACTATATGCCGCTCTCGTCGGCGAAGAGGCCCGCGAAGCGCGTGGGGTAGAGCTTATCCCGAGTGAGAACTACGTCTCACGAGCCGTACTTGAGGCCAACGGTTCAGTTTTTACGAACAAGTACTCAGAGGGGTACCCTGGGAAGCGCTACTACGGCGGACAGCAGTACACAGATATTGCCGAGAGTCTCGCGATTGAGCGTGCGAAGCAGCTATTTAAGGCCAAGTATGTGAACGTGCAGCCGCTTGGTGGTGCGGCCGCAAACGTCGCGATGTACTTTGCCCTGATGGAGCCAGGCGACACCGTACTTGGGATGGACCTCTCACACGGCGGACACCTCACCCACGGACACCCGACCACCGCGATTAACAAAGTCTTCAACTTTGTCCGTTACAAGATGAAAGACGTTGAGACGGGTGAGATTGATTATGAAGAACTCCGCCGCGTGGCACTCGAACATAAGCCAAAGATTATTCTCGCTGGATTCTCGGCGTATAGTCGTGAGCTTGATTACCAGAAGTTTGTCGATATTGCCAAGGAAGTAGGGGCATACACTGTAGCTGATATGGCGCATATCGCTGGTCTTATTGCTGGAGGAGTCGCCAAGAACCCATTTGATTATGGTTTTGATGTGATTACGACTACGACCCACAAGACCCTCCGTGGACCACGAGGCGGTATGATTCTTGTTCGTGAAGATGAAGAGATTGCGAAGAAAATCAATAAGGCAGTTTTCCCTGGTATGCAAGGCGGTCCACATATGCATATCATTGCGGCCAAAGCTGTCGCATTTGGTGAGGCGCAGACACCAGCCTTTAAGGTCTATACCGCGCAGATCCTCAAAAACGCCAAGGCGATGGAAGTGGTCTTTAAGGCGGAAGGCGTACGCCTCCTTTGCGGTGGAACTGATAACCATCTACTCGTGGCTGACGTGTTTGGTAGTCTTGGCGTCACGGGTCAGGAAGCTGAGACCGTACTTGATGAGGTGGGTATCACACTCAATAAGAATATGATTGCCGACGATACCCGTAGTGCGATGGATCCATCTGGCATCCGTTTTGGTACGCCGGCGATGACCACTCGTGGCATGAAAGAAGGGGAGGCAACCAAGCTCGCCGAGGTTATGGTTACCGCTATGCGGGCGAAGACCGATGCTGCAAAGAAGGCCGAACTCCAGAAGGAGGTGCAGGCGCTTTGTGAGAGTTTTCCGGTTCCAGAGAAAATGGTTTAAATCGGGTTTTCTAACCCCATATACTTTGTCGTGTTTCATTCGTTAATGTTCACCGTATAACCAATACGTCTCACATTCCCTCATTCGTTTTCCTTACAGGAACTGTCTACTCAGCTGTCTCTTTTGTTCGCAAGCCTACAAAGATACTAGATGAGTCTTGCGAAATGGGTCCCGTCCCATTTCTCACCTTGTCTCTGGGGTCATAAAACCCGATTTATAAGCGACTAACAATATAAGGCAATAAAAAAGCAACCGCCAGAGGTTGCTTTTTGGTGTAGATATGTCATAATATAAATGACGCGGATCGCAACAACCCGTCTTTCTGTCCCTGTTGCAAACAACTGATTGCCTCTGGCACCGCCCGATTGTCTCCTTCCTGGGATGACGTCGGGCGGCCTTTTTTGTCTGCTACAATACCTCTATGGAAGACGAGCGTGAACCACTTCTCAAACGCCTCCGGCACACTGTTCGGCACCATTGGCTGACTCTGGCTTTTGTGGGTGGGTTTATTACCGACTTTCTCCTCCTCAATCGAGTGGATGATGTCGTGGATAATACGATCCTCTCGATCTACGTAGTTCTGGCGACCGTCTCACTTTTACTATTTTATGCGGGTATTGCACAGCGCTTCGGATATACCTGGTCACCACGCGTGCAGAGGGGAGCGAGTATCGTTATGCAGTATGCGTACGGCGGTCTCTTTTCCGGCATGCTCATTTTCTACGGCAAGAGCGGAGCATTATTATCGAGTTGGCCGTTTTTGCTACTTATCATTGCGGCCATTCTTGGGAATGAGCTCATCAAGAATCGCGGGCAACAATTGGTATTTAATCTCTTTGCGTATTTTGTGGGCCTGTTTTCATTTACTGTGTTGCAGGTGCCGGTCCTTAGTGGCCACATGGGCGGGTGGATATTTTTTGGTTCCGGATTGCTTGCGCTCGTAGGTGTATATCTGGTTGTTCAATTGCTTACTTTTATTATTCCAAACTACCTCCTCTTGGAGATGCGGAAGATAGTGTTTGTGATACTCGGAACATTTGTAATGTTTCAAGGTCTCTATATTACGAACATTATTCCGCCCATCCCACTCTCGCTCAAGGAGATCACCATCGCGCAGTCAGTAGTACGGGTGGGGAGTGACTATGAGGTCGTGTATGAACCAGCGCCCTGGTGGCAATTCTGGGTGCGGGTACACGAGACGTTTCATCCGGCGACCGGGTCGGTGGCCTGCTTTACGCGTGTCTTCGCGCCAACGAAGCTTGCCACTGAAATCCAACACGTCTGGGAGTACAAAGATCCAAAGACTGGCAAGTGGGTACATCATTTCAGTCTCCCGTTTCCGATTGTGGGTGGGGGAGAAAATGGCTACCGCGGCTTCACTGCTATTTCAAGTTATCACGATGGTACGTGGCGTTGCCGGGTGACCACCAAGCGTGGGCAGGTCATTGGCCAGCAGGTCTTCACGATTGATTCGAGTGAAAAACCGGCCAGGACTGAACGACAGGTTGAATAATTCATAATAGTGTGGTATGGTTTCCCCCCCCGTCAACAGGGACGGAAATTAAGTAAGAGGCTGACATGATTAGAAGTGAAGTCACCACCAAGATGCCGCGGCGGATCTCAAATATGATGGCGAATGCCATTGTCGCATTGGCACATGCGCACCAGAAACGCGAAGCTGTCGGGCGTGAAGGTAAGCGCTTTGTAAAACCCGGACAGATACTGGTGGTGAAGAAAGGTGTCGGAAGGAGACAGCTCCGGCAGCAATAAGAGGCAACGAGCAGGGAGCGGCCAAGTTGGCCCTCCCGACTCACTATGCGCACGGCCTTCGGTCGGGCGTTTTTTCATTTTTCTGCTATAGTGTGCCCATATGGAAGCTGTTATCCGCGCTGCAATTACTGACGCTCTCACTGAACTTGGTCTCCCCGAGGCGATTTTTACCATTGAGCACCCAAAGATTCTTGATCACGGTGACTACGCGTGTAACGTGGCGATGGTCTTGGGGAAGCAGGTCGGGCAGGCTCCACGGGCGATAGCCGAGCAACTCCTCGCAAAACTCGCCAGTCAGATTGAGTATGTCGAGCGGATGGAAATCGCTGGTCCCGGCTTTTTGAACTTTTACCTCAGTCGCGACTTCTTCTCGGCTGAAGCAGTCCGAGTATTGCAGCTGGGAGACACTTGGGGTGAGAATGACAGTTGGGCAGACAAAAAAGTAGTGGTTGAGTATACCGATCCTAATCCATTTAAGGAATTTCATATTGGTCATCTTTTTACCAATGCGGTTGGTGAATCAATTGCACGCCTCTTTATGATGAATGGTGCTGATGTAAAGCGAGTGTGTTATCAGGGAGATGTGGGTCTGCATGTGGCACATGCAATTTATGGCATGCTCCAATTAGGTATTGAGAAGGGAAACTTTAACGTCAAAGATTTAGGCCGCGCATACGCTTTTGGTGCCACTAAATATAAAAGTAATGACGATGATGCAGAAAAAATTCGTGAAATAAATAAACAAATTTACAGCGGTGAGGACGCACTAATAAATGCTCTGTATAAGGCTGGCAGGGAAGCATCTTTAGCTTATTTTGAAAATATCTATCAGATAGTCGGTACTACATTTGATGAAAAGTTTTTTGAAAGTGAAGCTGGTCCTCGAGGTAAGCAGCTA
>CALMKR010000138.1 GCA_937867625.1 uncultured bacterium
CGAAACACTTCTCGTGTGCTTCTTCGGCAGTTGCATACTTCGCAGCAGCATAGTCCAATAACGTGTTAGTTTTTCCTGTTCCTGGTTTTCCAATAAGCAAGATAGGGAGACGAAGTGCCTCCGCTACTGCAATCATCTTAAACCATTCTTCCTTTTGGCGAAGTCTGGTTTTGATTACTCTTTGTTCTGCCATAGCAATTTGTCGGCCATTTCCTGCGAAGCAAGAAAGCCATTAGCTTTGTAATAGTCGCTTATATCTTTAGCGGCTTGGTCTGTAGGTAATTGTACATAGGGTAATCCTAACTTTGTAGACAATTTCTCTGCGCCTAAAGCGCCTGGTTCATCGTTGTCATACCATATTACAATACGTTTAAACCTTGTTTTTAACTCGTCAATCTCATCAATATTATTAACAGATTCGCTATGTGGGGCTACGGCAAAGTAACCAAGTTCGCGCAAAAGCATTACATCCTTAAGGCTCTTAGAAATAACCAATAATTCGCCTGTTTCGGGCAATTGGTCATATCCTTGAAGCTTATTAGTGTTTGTATAAAACCTTTGCAAACTATAAGGTTTATAAATCTTCCATTCACCGTTACCAAAATAGTAACCATAAATTGGTTGGGTTGACCTATATTCGCCTACGAGAACGTCATTGATGAATACCGCCTCAAGGGAGTAGACTTTATACAATGACAGCGTTCTTTTTAATACACCATGCGATTCCCAGTAGCTTATGTCTCTATCGGTTAATTGACGTGTTATTACTTTTATCTCTTTTTTAGTGGTAGCACTTTGTTTGCGTTCTATTTTAGTTGTTTGTATCCTGATGCCGACACTAATGTCACGAAGTATCTTACGCATAGCATCATAATATAACAAACCCGTCATCTGACAGACAAACTTAATGATATCGCCACTATCACCTGTTTTAAAGTCATGGTACATTAACCTACCAGATCTACCAACAAAGACAGAGAAAGAGGGCGTATCATCCTTACGTAAAGGTGAACACAACCTCTTTCCTATCTCTAATTCTGGTATATAGAGCCTGAATAGGTACTCATCATCATAACTCTCTATTTTAGTCCTAAGCTCTTCGTTTAGAACTATACCTTTTGTGGTAATCATTAGTGATGGGTTTTACCCCACCACAAATGCAATTAGAACGGAAGGTCACTTACATCACCATCAGCACCTGGAACTGCTGAAGCAGCAGAAGCCTTGCTAAGTGGTTTGTAGTCACCCACATTGTCCTTATTGAATTTCAATTTAGTTTGCGCCAGAGGAACAGCGGTACTTTCTGCCCAAGGATAGAAGTTAAACTTACGGTTAACAAATGTCTTTTGGGTTTTGGTATTGATTTCTTCCTCTCCGGAAAGCTTAATACGCACAGATTTGTTGACGAGAGCAACATTAAGCTTTGCAGCATACTCGTTTACATCAGCGGCGGATATAGCATTCAATTCGTCTTCAGAGATAACTTTGGTAGCAAGGTGCTTAATCTTCTCCAATGAGATCTCCTGTGATTTTCCGGTTTTTGCAAAGTAGAAAGTCTCTCTGTGATTGCCGTAGGCATTCTCAAATGTTATTTCTACGTATGGTGTTTTTTTCAATGTAGAAACGCCTCCAATTATGGATTGTATTTTTACATCGTGAATTCCAGGCTCCAGTCTACTAGGAAACTGTGATTTGCCTTCTGCAACGTCTTTTGTACTAATCATTGTACTACTTATAGATGACTGACCAATCAAATGGTAAGTCCTTGTTTTCCAAGTGGGGTATTCTAGACCCCGCCTCGACTTCCTCTTTACCTTCTGCTCTTATGAATGAAATTCTTAGTTCGCCTGCATCATTACGATACACATGGCCTATAGCGTCGGCAGTTGCTACAAGCTCATTTTTTAATCCCTTACCCGGCAAATCTAGCCCCACTATGCTTACCTCAACTTGATTCTCTCCCATAACGCGTCTGTCCCGGTGCGCGATAAGGATCAAATGATCTGTTAAGTCTGCTATAGTTTTGATTAATTCCAAGGTCTTGTCCCTCAATTGAGACCATCCACTTCCATATGGCATATCCGCTACCGATTTGTATGGAGTGCCATCTTTGGTAAGGGTACCACGGCAAATGTGTCTTTCAATCCATCTTACTATGTTATCAAGAGTGTCTAAGGCTATATACTTGTATAAACCTTTATTTTCTGGTTTCTTTAATTCTTTAATTAATTCGCTAAGCTCGCTAAGGTCATTAATCTCTACCTTCATTCCAGGTATAGATCTTGTTCCTTTCTCTGTATCTATTATTAATACACCATCCAAGTTACCCA
>CALMKR010000139.1 GCA_937867625.1 uncultured bacterium
TAGACAGCCACCAGGAAGCAGATGGAGATCGCATGATTGCGGTCTCACACTTTGAAATAAATACTCATCTGATTGATGATGTGTTTGGTATAGAGACGATAGGAAGATACAACGCGCCATCTTTTGGTGAAAAAATAGAGATAGAAGGGTACCACACCGAGAGTGAAGACAAAGTCCTCCTTAAGGTTACCTACAATGAGCACCAGAAGGTCGTTCACTTTAATCGGTCTGAACGTTCTATTGAAATTGAAGAGGAACTTTGATGGTTAACGGGCTATAAATTACCTGGTGGTTGCTCGCCAATTAATTCATGATAGAATCGTACGCACCGGGCCTTTAGCTCATTTGGTAGAGCGCTTCCATGGCATGGAAGAGGTGAGGGGTTCGATTCCCCTAAGGTCCACGAGTATATTTTACGAAGCAACTACTTGTACAAAATACCCCCTAGGGGGTATACTTGTGTGCATGAAAGATTCACACAAAAAGTTAGTCCGTCGACTCAAAATTATCGAAGGACAAGTGCGTGGATTGCAGGGAATGATCGAGAAAGATACATACTGCATTGACGTCATCACGCAAACTTCAGCCGTAAAACAAGCCCTTTCAAATATAGAAGATGTACTCTTGGAAGAACACCTCTCTCACTGTGTAGTGAATCAAATTAAGTCAGGAGACGTAAAGAAGCCAGTCGGAGAAATACTACAGGTGTATCGTTTAAAGCGTAAATAGTATGGAACATAATCATTCAACATCAAGTGCAGTAAAAATTCATCACACAGCAAATGTAACTGTGTGGTCATACTGGCCAATCGCTACCATATACTTGGTGGCGGCACTTATTTCGCTTTATTCGGTACAATTTCACGCCTACCCTGACTACATGTCCCACCTTATGGGCTGGGTTCTGATATTCTTTGGGGCCATCAAGCTATCCGATGTAGTTGGATTTGCAGAGGGATTTGCAATGTACGACCCACTGGCAAAACGAAGCATCGTTTATTCTCAGGTATACCCATTCTTAGAGATCACTCTTGGTATTCTCTTTATACTTCAAGTCCTGATTCTACCTGCGACTCTCATCACTTTGTTTATCTATAGTGCTAGCCTTATCGGCGCTTTGCAGTCAATGATTAAAAAAGAAACCCTGCACTGCGTGTGTCTCGGGACCTACTTCAAACTTCCGCTCTCGACCGTCACCATTATTGAGGCAGTCTTTATGATAACGATGTGTATTTGGATGTTAGCAATGTTTAACAGTATGACCATGATGGTCATGTAATAAAATAATTTATGAAAAATCAATCAATTGCAATCATTATTGGACTCGGAATCTTAGTCGTTGGTGCCGTAGCGTATAGTTTTGGTGCAAATAAGGATACTGATACCAAAATGGGTATGAATATGGGTGATGACGTACCGGCTGGTATGCACCGTATGCCTGATGGGTCACTGATGGGTAATGCCCCTACTGACAACGACATGGGTATGATGGGTGGCATGGATCACTCAATGATGATGGTAAAGAGTGAACGAGAGTTTCTTAAGGGTATGATTCCACACCACCAAGAAGCAGTTGATACTGCCAAGGAGGTAATCGCTCGTGGCGGTTCAACTCCTGAAATCAAGAAGCTCGCTGAAGACATCATCGCGGCACAAGAGAAAGAGATCGCTATGATGAAGGAGTGGTATCAGGCGTGGTACGGGGAAGCATATGTTGCTGACCCTAAAGACTACAAACCTATGATGCGTGACCTCTCAACTCTCAGGGGAGCTGCTCTAGATAAGGTCTTTCTCGAAGATATGGTTATGCACCACATGGGAGCAATAATGATGGCACAAAGTGTACAACCATACTTAGAAAATCAAGAAATCACTGATTTGACCAAGGCAATTATGGAGACACAGACAGCGGAGATAGAATTGATGCGACAGATGCTTAAAACCTTGTAATGATACGGAGTGAATATTCTTTTACAAAATCTGTTGCAAGGTAGGGCATGCTTGATATGTCACCCAAAACTTCATTAGATACTCCCTAAACTGGTTCGGTAAATTTCCCCTATAGTCCACGTTTACAAAAAAGTGCGCTTCAGTATGAAGCGCTTTTTTGTACATGGACCTTAAGTAACATGCTAATGCATGATACGTGGGGAATCGAAAGCCGGAGCGATGTGAGCTTGCGAACCAGCGAGGCGGGGTCGCACGAATGAGGTATTTTTGAGGAACGAAACAAAATACCCATGAGAGTGACCGATTCGTAATTCCGTTTGTCATTGCGAGACAAAGTAGCGACAACCTGTACTGAAGCTGTAAGCTTCGATTCCCCTTCAATCCAACCCACCACCATACATCCCTCGTAAGTAAAGACCAAGGCAACCGTCATCCCTGGTATAATCTAGATCTTATGCAAACAGTTTCGAAACGACAGTTTATTATTTATGGAGTCTTCTTGGTCGCACTCCTTGGAGTTTGTTCAGCACTTTGGTACAGCACCTCAATGACAATTAAAAATGAAGATGACCGAAAAGTGACAGAAGCGCTTGATGTGGCTTTTGACTTCTACAATGCTTGGCTCGATGAAGCCAAAGCAAATGGTGGCAAAATGAAAGCTGATTCAATTCTCCTCAGTAGTACGGCACTCGAAAACGGTGTCCGCGACTCACTCCTTGCGAAGCTCAATACCGGCAACGATGGGGTAGATCCCGCTCTCTGTCAGAGCGTAGTACCAGATGATGTCAAAATGAAGTACGTATCTGAGATGCCAACCGAAGTAGAGGTGATGGTAATTTCAAAGTACGCTACTGGTACCCCAACCGGCTTTGCCTTGGTAAATATGAAAATGGCGGACAAGACTTGGGTAATTACCAATATCGCCTGTTCGAAGGGTGACGTGCTCGAAGAACGCGAGTTCTCATTCTCCAACAAAGGACAACTACTGAAGAATGTCCCACCTCCATTTGATAACACACAGTGGCACCTGATCTTTAGTGAAGATGGTACACCAGGACACGTGGCGCCACTACGCTTTAGTGCCTCAAGTACCTGCCGTGCCAACAACGCAGAAGCAGTCTGTGATATAAATGCCCTGAAGGAAGCCGCCTACGCAAAAATTGATGGCGCCATGACTGAAACTGGTGTTGAAGTGACGAAGATGGAGTGGTCAGAGAATCCCCTCTAGTTGAAAACTTCGCTTTTACGCACGACGGATGATAGCAAGCAATGTCTCTGTGACCTCGGTACAGAGATTTTGTGTATCAGCTTCGACATTAAGACGCATGACGGGGTCGTTCGCCGAGAGACGGATGTTGCACCACCACTGTGGCATAACGAGGGTCAGTCCGTCGATAGTTTCTACCTCAGCTTCAGGGTATTGTGCTTTAATGTCAGTAAAAATAGCTTCCGCTGGGCGCGTGATGTGACTGTTGATTTCGCCAGACTGAGCATAGATTGCAACTTCTTTGGCGAGCACACTCAGCGGCTTCTGCTCATGCTGCATCAGTTCAAGGATGTAGAGGAGGGGGAGAGGGCCACCTTCAGAATAATGTGACTCTTTGAAGAAGAAGTGGCCGGAGAGTTCTACGCCGAGGATACTCTCGTGCTCGCGCATCGTCTTGCGAATATGAGTGTGACCAACCTTCTCTTTGACTGAGGTGCCACCTAGTACCGCCACTGTCTCAGGTAGCCGTTTGGTCGAGCGAACATCATAGACTACGTGGGCGCCGGGATTTTGCTTCATGAGGTGGCCAGCCAGAAGCGAGCCAATGATATCCGATGGAATCGGCTGGCCAGTTTCGTCGACAAATCCGACACGGTCGGCGTCGCCATCAAAAGCGACACCTAGTACCGCACCATGCTCTACCACGGCATGGCCGAGGTCACGCATAGTCTCTAGCTTTACAGGGTTCGCTTCGTGATTGGGGGCAGTGTGATCGTATTCGTCGTAGATGGCGTGCACCGTGAGGCCTTTGATTTGCTTAAGCGTTGCGATCTCGAGCACACCCACCATGTTGGCTGGGTCAACGACAATGGTCATCGGTGTATCAATAAACGAAAACTTGTTTTCAAAATGGGCCGCCCAGGCTTCGTGTACGGGATGTTCTTCGATATTAGAAACGACCGATTCAGCGGAATAGGTGTGTTCGCCGACAATTCGTCGTAGCACCTGAAGCGTATCTGCCGAGACGGGCTTCGCATCTTCAACAGTGATCTTCAGTCCATTGTACTCAGAGGTCATATGGGAGGCGGTGATCATTACCGTCACTTCAATATCGTCATTTTTGCCACCCACAAAGTACGTCATGGGAGTGGTCACTATGCCAAGATCAAGCACTTTGGCACCAGCAGCATTGATACCGCGTGCAAGTGCCGCGAAGAGTTCGTCCGCCGACGGCCGAATATCGCGCCCAACGGCTATCTTCGAGGCTTTGAATAATCCAACGATGGCATAACCAATCTTTTCAACCTCTTCGGTCGTCAGCTCCTCGCCAAATTTACCGCGAATATCAAAGTTCCGATAAATGGTATTTAAGTGTTCCATAGGCATCTAGTATAACAATTATCAGGGCAGAGGGGTAACAATTAACAGGGCAGAGGGGTAACAAGATTGTGAAGTGGTACTATAGACTCATATGGAACTTATTATCTTATTTGTAGCAGTGATTTTTAGCTTTGCGACTTCGCTTGGTGTCGGAAGCTCGACTTTAGCAATAACGAACTTCTTTGTCGCTATTGCCGACGGCTCAATTGATGGAACCGAACGTAAGATGATGTCAGTCGTGTACGTGGTACTTCGGGTTGCGATGGTGGCCTTATTCTTCACACTCGCTATCCTCACCGCATACAATACGTACCACCTCGGGGCTGCAGCCTTTACGCCACTCTTATTCGCTCAGTGGACCATCCTCGCAGTACTGTATCTCAACGCTATCCTCATGACCCTCCGCATTATGCCAAGTACCTTTGGTCCGTCCCTCCAGGCCGGGAGTTGGTACACACTTGGTACCCTGGCCGCACTCTTGCCACTTGGTCTCACGAACTTCACGTATGTGCAGTTCGTACTCGGGTACATTGCGATGTTGATGCTGGCGACTGGACTCGTAAACGGCATCATGGCCATCCTCAAGTCACACAAGAAGCCAACACCACCTCCTGCAACACCTGCAACGCCGAACCAAGGTTAATTTGATTACAACAAACAAAACCGCGATACCAAAATGGTATCGCGGTTTTGTTTTGGTTTGCTATTGCGTTTTAGAGCCACTTGTAGAAGCGGGCAACAATCCGTCCACACCAGAAGAAGAAGCGGGCAAAAATACCACGTCGCCCCTCACGCATACGGAGTTCGTTGCGGTAGTAGAGGGTTGGGATGAGAATCAAGGTCAAGATCATCGCAAAGGAGAGACCAAACATAATCGCAAAGGCGAGTGGACTCCAGAAGTCTGAGATACGTGAAAGCGGAATCATACCAACTACCGTCGTAATAGTCGTGAGGAAAATCGGACGGAAACGTGATACCGACGCATCAGCTACCTGATCAACCAGTGAGCCAGTCTCTCCGTGTGTGGCTTTGGCAGTGATAAGTGAGTCCATGAGAATAATCGCATGGTTGATAATCACACCAGCGAGAGCAATGACGCCAAGGAGTGAGGTGAACGAGAGCGCAAGACCTGTCAAACTGAGTCCTACAAACACACCAATGAGTGAGTACGGTACCGCAAGGAGTAGGTAGAAGGAGTAGCGTACTGAGTTGAAGGAAAGTACGAGGATAGCGAGCATAAGGAGCAGTCCAGCAATCAAGGCGAGGAACATTTCGGTAAATGACTGATTGATGTCTTCGGCTTCACCACCCAGGGAGAGTGTAACTCCGGCCTTATCTGCAATTTCTTGCACTTTTGGCGTGATCGCAGCCACAATTTCGGTTGATGTCACATCTGGTTCGGTGAAGGCGTCTACGGTCACAATTCGTTCTTTGGCCTTGTGATTGATAGCCGAGTTCGCAGGTGTGTAGTCGTCGGTCAAAAGTGAACCAAGCAGCACCGTTTCACCAGCCATGGTCTGTACTTCGATATTACGAAGGGTATCAAGGGTGATTTCAGGAGTAGTAGACCAACTGAGGATCCCGTCAGGGTTACCAAGACGCACTACCACATCGATATCAT
>CALMKR010000140.1 GCA_937867625.1 uncultured bacterium
ATGATATCGCTCGACTGTGCTGCATCCACTGCCGCTTTCATTTCCCGACCGGTGGTGCCAGGACTGTTAAAACCGAGGAATACCCGCTCACCAATGACCGTGACTGGTGTTACTTTGCTCAGGTTGTGCTTCTCGGTTACTTGGTCGTAAAGTGCCTTGGCAGCCTCGTCCTCGACGATATTAAGATACGTGTACGGTATTTTGGCCTCAGTCAAAAATTCCTTTTCTGCCTTACAAAAACCACAGGTGTCTCGTCCAAATAGGTAGACAGTACCTGGACCCATAGGCTCACCCACCGCAATCGCTTCGGTACTCGCAACTACTGCATTTGGCGCGGTTGCGGGCAGTATCGTAAAAACAGAAAATATACCGAGTAATAGCCAGACGGCGAGGAAAATGTTTCGCATAACCCCGCCAGTATAGCAGATTTGTAATATGACAGTTATTGGTTTTGCTATACTTGGTATATGCAGATTAATCTTCTTGAAACCGTTGAAAAATTCCTGTCATCACTGACAGCAAAAGAAATTGCTAAAGTGATTCGTACCATTGAACTTCTCGAAGAATTTGAGAACAATCTTGGCATGCCACACAGTCGTCATATGTCTGACGGGCTTTTAGAACTACGTATACGCGGAAGACGAGAAATACGAATATTCTATTGCTTCCATAAGAACAAAGCATTTTTACTTCATGCTTGTATCAAAAAGACGCAAACAACACTCAGTAAAGAAATAGCAAAAGCCAGAGAAGCAAAAGACCAGTTGCAATAATATAACTTATAAGTTATATTTACGTCATGAGTACAACATTCAAACAATTCAAAAGCCAAGCGCTCAAGAATCCAGCTACCAAAGCTGAGTACAACGCCCTTGGACCAGAATATGAAATTGTGAAAACTATCGTGAGAGCTCGTATTAAACGTGGCTGGTCACAAACTGAACTGGCAGAAGCAATCGGCAGTCGGCAACCAGTCATTTCCCGTCTTGAACGCGGGGACAGTAACCCTTCCCTCCAAACACTTAATCGTATTGCCAAAGCGCTTGATTTATCTTTGAAAGTTTCAATGCGTTAGTAACAAATTCGTATGAAAAAAGTAATTGTTGGATCAACTAACCCGATTAAACTCGAGACGGTCAAAGAAGCATTTGGTACCACCTTCCCCACCGAAGCATTTGTTTTTGAAACATTCGCTGCACCTTCACTGGTATCAGACCAACCAATTGGTCAGACCGAAACAAAACAAGGAGCCACCAATCGAGCCCAAGCTTGTAAAGATGCGTATCCTGAGGGTGATTTCTTTGTGGGACTTGAAGGCGGACTGGAACTGATTGAAGACATGTATTGGGAATCTGCGTGGATGTGTGTCATGGACAAATTCGGTACAGTTGGTTTTGGTCGTACAAGCGCCTACCTTTTGCCCCAAACTCTAAGCGACCTTATCAACCAAGGACATGAACTTGGTACGGCAACCGATATTGTTTTTAACGAAACCAACTCCAAACAAAAAAGCGCAACCGTAGGAATTCTCACAAATGATCTTATTACGCGGAAAGATTTTTATCGAGACGCCATGATTTTTGCACTCATACCATTTGTTAAGCCGGAGCTATACTCGTAGCATCTTCTGCTTTCTGCTGCTGATCACGATACGCCATAAGTTTTTCCCTGGACATACCGATATGGCGCTCGATGTGACGGAGTTCACGACGGCAGCCTGATACATCCTCACACCAGAGAGCGACCTCGGTCCAAAATGCCGCGCTGTGATTGAGATGCTTGCGGTGACAGAGTTCGTGAACGACCACGTACCGGGTGAGGTGCAGTGGCAAGAACTGTAGCTTGTAGTGAAAATTGAGATTCCCTTTTGCCGAACAGCTCCCCCAGCTACGCTTCGTGTCTTTGATAGACACGCGGCCATACGTCACACCAATACGCAGAGCTTCTGCTTCTAGCATTGGCACAAGCAGAGCTCGCGCGGCCTCTTTGTGATTGAGGTAGGCGGTACGCTTCGGACTTGCTATTGGTGCCGACCGTCGCTTTTTGGCGACGCGGCGTTTTATCGTACTCCACAACTGCTTCATAACAAATGTAAATGGTTCAAACAAACTTTTAATAAAGTAACTTAAAGTGTGTCAAAAATCGTCGCAGATAAGGAAGGTAAATGAGAAAATATGAGACGTATTCTATACTTCTTACAGAAGCTGTACAGGTTGTCGCTATTTTTTTCAAAATAGCTGACAACCTCTTGCGAAAGTCTCCCAGACTTTCTCACGGTGAATGTTTTCGATTGCAACCTGACGCAGTATCCGGCGATTTTGGGCGCACTTTATTTTCTGTACAGTGCGCGGACTAAGCGGATAAGATCATACCCATACTGTTCCCCCGTCGCTTCGTAAAGCGGTTTTAGTTTTTCGTCGCCATGTTCCTTGATGGCTTTTACAATCGCTGCCTCCCCTACTCCGTCTCCATCTAGCTCTCGCACAGCGCGGGTCAAATCATCGGCGGTTAAGTCCCCACCTTCAACCAGCTTATCGATATGTTCAATGATAGTACCAATCGCTATCTCGCGCTCTTTGGCAATTGCCTTTAGAGTCTTACCGTCTTGCCAGCGCAATTTCGTCTCTTCGTAGGTCGAGCGTTTCTTGACCCGTTCTTTGACCGCGCGCTTCCCAGCCACAATCACGGTATCAGCAGATGGTAACTTGCCACCAAGAGCCGTCACAAACTGAGTATGGAGCGTGAGGAGTTCCTCGTCTGGCATCGAAAGGAAAGTGTCCTCGGCCGTCTCAGAATCTGCCCGGAACTGTTTGTCTTTGTTCACGACTTTTGGGTCGACCTGGAGCGCGTTTGGGTGCATACCGAGAACCTTAAGTCCCCCAAGCGAGCGTACACGAGAAAGCGCTACATACCCCTGTCCGTAGACAAAGGCCCGTGAGAGATCGACCTCCGCCGCATCAAGACTCATTCCCTGTGACTTGTGGACGGTGATAGCCCAGGCGAGCCGCAGTGGGTACTGTTCGATAGAGGCACGCAGCTTGCCGTCTTCAATGACGTCCCACGTGGTCGTCTCCATGACAATCTTCCGACCTTCGGTCGTTTCTATAATCGGCTGGCCACCTGCATCAAAGGCGGTCACGCGTGCGAGCGTGCCGTTCACATAGCCCGCTTCAAAATTATTCTTCGTACACATCACCATCGCGTCTTCCTTGAGGGTGAGGGTCTCCGGTGAAAGACAGTTCTTCACCAAGACTTCAAGGAGTGGCTTACTCCCCCGACCAGACATGGTGTACGTGCGAGCACGCCCCGGGAGTGCCGCGAGCTTTGTCGCATTGACTGCATCGACGTCCGCATTGTGCGTATAGAGACGAGTTGGTTCGATTCCCTCGTAGGCAATATCAGTCTGCTCATTGAGGAGTGTGTAGTGGTCTTCTTCAATTTCGTTTCGCCGAATCGAGGTCAAGAGCGAGAGCAAGAGCTCGTCTTCCTGCCGGTGCTGCTCGGTGAGGTAACAGACGAGGGTGCGGGCTTCGAGCCACGCTCGTGATTCAAACGCGTAGCGCATCATGTCCCCCTGTCTCGTTACCGGCGGCAACTGAAAGAAGTCACCGACGAAGATGGCCTGCAGTCCGCCAAAAGCGTCTTTGCGCTGGCGAATGGTCCGACAAATGACATCCACCATATCAAGGAGCTTCCCATCGAGCATGGAGATTTCGTCGATAACGAGCACCTTCGCTTTCTTCACCCGCTTCACCGTCGCTTCGCGTGAGACAATTTGATCAAGGTCGTACTGCGTGAGGGTATCGCGTGCACCAGCCCCACTCCACGAGTGAATGGTCATCCCACCGATGTGGGTCGCTGCAATACCGGTCGAGGCCGTGACAGCCACCGACAGCCCACAGGCTTCGAGCCAGGCAATATACTGGTTGATGACATACGTCTTTCCTGCTCCCGGTTCACCGGTGAGGAAGACATTGGCACCGGTTTTGAGGATATCAAGTGCCCGCGCTTGGTTCATAGTGACGCCAGTATAGCATGATGCGACTGGTTATTTCTTGTGCGAGAATCACTATTCTTTGACTTTACTTGTTTTCTATGGTATTATATCAACAATCGTCCTTTACGGAGAACCCCGAAATGAAAAAGCTCCTCGCTCTTTGCCTGCTTGTGACCCTGGCCAGCTGCAAGGAAGAAACTGGTCGGAAGCCCGTTGGCGAATCGACCGTCACCACCGGTGAACGGTCCTGCAGCATTCCTGGTTTCTGTTTCCGCCTGACCATGAACCGCAAAGGTGGAGTGAGCTACGGGTACGGCTACAGCAATTACTGCTCCGGCAAGCAGACCGCCACTGTCAAGAAAACGATCTACGAGATCATCTACAGCGACGGAAGCACCGAAAGGCTTCCGCACAGCGAAACGATCTCGGAGACCCCCTGCAAGCAGTGACCCGCACCAATCGATCGCCCGACACTCCGTGCCGGGCGATTTCATTTGACATATTCTGATTTGCTTGTAAGGTATTCACAGATTAGTCCCCCTCTGCGAAAGGAAACGGGATGCAAAATGACCCGAGACAGGCGCAGATGGAAGAAATCTGGCGCCTCACGACTACGACCGATGTCGGACAGCAACGTTTGGCGATGTCCTCAGAACCTTGGCTTATCGAAAGCGCCAGGCGCGAAGACGGCACAGAACTGCGAGTGAAGTTCGAAGACGGCCGGAAGAAGGAAGAGATTCCTCTTTGGGAGAGACGGCAGCGTTTCATCCAGGCGAGGCGTTATCTCTTTGCGCAAGCTGAGTCTGCACGTATGAAGGCTTCTTCTTGGCGAAAATTCTACGTCGGAACGGCGCTTCTGGCCTTTCGTGAGGGGTACAAGCATGAGGATTCATGGCGAGTTTTCACGGGAATGAATATGAAGCAGGCCGAGAATATGCGAACTGTATGTTCTGAGCCAATCGCATTGGCGGCTGCCATCCTTGAGGGCTACGACTTGGTTATCGGCCAAACAGTGGTTGGGGAAAAACTCGCAGAGCAGGCCGGAACCACTTTACATCCTTGTCGCAATTGTCGATGGTGTATGCATGAGTTTATGAATGATGAGAGGCCTAAGCTGCGAATCATTGACAAGCACACCATCGTCCACACAGCATTCCCCATGCAAAGTGAGAACGCAGGCATAAGTGAGACACAGTCAGTCGAAGAACTTTTCGCATTTCACCGCGAAAAATCAGGAGACGACTTTGCCTAACCGCCCCGCAATACGAAGTCGTCCCAAGCGACCCTCGTGCGGGGCGATTTCATTTACCCTTGTCGTTGCGAGCCAGAGCGAAGCAATCCAGGGTTAGACATCAAACATGGATTGCTTCGTACCTCGCAATGACGACCAGACTTTAATTCACACATCACAACTATTTTCTACCGAAAAAAATCAACGCTGCGGTATACTACTTCTATATATGGCATTGCGTTCTTTAACTGTCGTGGATATCGACGAAGCACCTACTAGAAAGCGTAAAGTGGCGACCGTAAAAAAGGTCACTCCAAAAGCTAAAAAACGTCCGAACCTCGAAGCGACAACTGTCGATCCGGATTTGTACGTCA
>CALMKR010000141.1 GCA_937867625.1 uncultured bacterium
TAGGTACAATGCAAGCAGGTTTTACAGATTTTCACTATCTCCGCGATGTATGGAGAAAAACGACAGAAAAGGACGCCCTGATTGGTGTGGGAATGACGGGCATTGCAAGCGGGCTTGTAGAGCAATACGATCTTAAAGAATTAGCACAGCTAGTTAAAGACGTAAATGAGAAAACAGCTAAATTATTGGGCATTAACCCAGCTGCCCGTACCACTACGGTGAAGCCTTCAGGAACGACTTCATGTGTACTTGGGACAAGTTCAGGCATACACGCGTGGCACGCACCATTCTACTTGAGGACTATTCGGTTTAATCTGAATGAGCCAATCGCTCAGTACCTCTTAAACTACCACCCGGAGTTAGTAGAACCGGACCAGCTGCGACCACACGATACGCTATGTGTACGTATACCACAAAAGGCACCTGATACTGCAATTATTCGTGATAAAGAAACGGCGCTAACCCTATTAGAACGCGTGAAGCGCTTCAATCTAGAATGGGTACGCGAAGGCCACAGAAGCGGCAGTAACACAAATAACGTATCTGCGACCATATCAATTAAACCTGATGAATGGGAGCTAGTAGGTGATTGGATGTGGACTAATATGGATTCTTTCAATGGGCTTAGTGTTCTACCGTATGACGGCGGATCATACACTCAAGCACCATTCGAAGAATTGACATCGAGTCAATTTGAGGAGCGCTTGCACGCTTTAAAATCCATAGACCTGCGACAGGTAATGGAAACAGACGACAATACAGAACATGCCCAAGAGGCCGCATGCGCCGGTGGAACGTGTTCAATCTAATTAATGGAGATAGGGGGCCTACGGGCCCCTTTCTTCTTTCTAAACTGAAGAATTATGGGATACTATCGAAACAAACATAAAGATAAGAAGCACCCCGCTTCTAAGTGTAGGAGAGCCAGATGTTTCACCTGCCGTCCTTATAAAGTACTAGGTGTGCTTAAAGCTAAATACAGATCAGATAATGGAAAAGAGTAAGCCGATATACCAAGTGTATAAAGACAGTACTTCTATTGCACTAGAAAACATAAAAGATTGTACTCTCTATCATGTAAAGATAGATTGCGGAGATTCCGCCATATATAGAGGTTTTTTATACAAAGATAGCCTTAAATATGACCATCCTGTTATAATCAATGCTATACGTGAGGAAAACAGTAATATATACTTTCTAGGTAAACGCTGCAAACATCATCCTATTGCAATAAGCGAGGATTTTGAGGAAAGATTTAATATTAAGTGTATTGCCGCTTTCGTTATGTGCCATAGAGGTATTTATTTATATAATGTCGATGTAGCACACGGTTATAGATATACAAGTACATATCGATCCGCAACTATAGTATCTATAAAAAGCAGGCCTAAACTAAAATTATTACTCTAATGACATTAGACTCATACCTAAAAGCATTAATGCCTCATTGTGACTGGGTGCTATGTATTACTTTAGAAATAACAGACGTACATAGTTCCGCATATGGAGTAACTATGTCTGGTTATCTAACCTATGAAAAATCTGTTGATAGATGGGCTTTGGTAAATGTTAAAAACAAAGAAGGTACATTTAAGATAACTAATGATGCTATAGAAGTCCATGCGCCTATAGCATTAGAAATAGTGGAAGCTGTACGCGCTAAGTTATTCGTTCCAATTGACTTCTTTTACTTTGTCCGCACAAACAATGCGACAGTAATAAAGCTTAAAACTAATGGCGGTAAAGATACTTATATACGTTATACAGATGTCAATGTAATATCTGCTATACACTGTAAAGGCAAACAAAAACTTATATTAAAATGGGAACAGCAATGGTAGAATTAAACACACAATTTACAAGCACTTTAGATCAAAAAACAGTGTACAGTATAAAAATGATTGCGAGCGGTACTACATTTAACGGCTTTTTAGTGCATTCACGTAATACAGGATGCTGGACACTAGTAAATGCAACAAATAACGATAATAAGATACATATAACAAATAGACGTATTGAAGATGGAGATACTAACGATTTTGATATAAAAGAAGTTATAGACCGTTTAGCGGATTTAAAATTCCCTGTAACACATCTCTACTATCTATCTAATCCTGGATTGGCAATTTATGACACTGCATCACATTTTACTGCTTATAAAGGTGCAGATATTATCAGCCTAACGCCTGTGACATCGAATAGACCAAAAGTAAAACTAACACTTTAACCAATAAAATCAATAAACAAAAACAAACAAAAACAAAAAAGTATGGATCCAATGGTTACACTCGTAGTATTTCTCGTTGTCGTTGTAGTTGTTCTTGCGTTTGGCTATAAGAATGACAAAAAAGACTAACTTTATCCAGGTATCTATAAAAGGATACCTGGTTTCTAAACTGAATAAATTATGGAGCTAGAATTAGGTAAATCCTATATAACAAGAGACCGTAAGAACGTTTTCTTAATAACGTCAATTAAGCGGGAGTCTAATGGAAACCCTTTGTATAGAGGAACATGTGTTGGTTCTCTTACTGAAGGCCATAGTAGATCAATCGGATACCGTCTTTTATACAAAAGTAATGGAACGCTAATGATTGGTGTTAGTAGACTTAGCAGAGCAGATCTAATTGAGGAGGTAATTAAACCTAAAATAACCTTAGAATGGTAGAAAGTATATTTAAAGTAGGAGATGAGGTAATTACTAAAGACGGTGCTCGTGGTAAAGTAATAACTATTGCAAACATAGGTAGATATCCTTTAACTGTTGTACTAGAAACAGAGAATGGTGGGTCTATAACTGTTTCATATGCTCTCGATGGTTGTTATTATTACGGACCACGTAAGATGGAAAGTTACCCAGAATTACATATAAGTTTACTGAAAAGAACTAAAATAAAATTAGTATGGAACTAAAAATTGGAGATACAGTTGAACTTAATAACGGTAAGATAGGCGTAGTTAAAAGAAATGACGTAACAAAGCGTAGAACTTATCCTATTTTAGTAAGTGTAATGCATGGGCCCGGACTATATAGCGATTATGAGTACACATCAGAAGGTAGGCTTTTCATGGTTGGTAAAGGAGTGCCTCACGATATTAAAAGAGTCATTAAAAGACACATAGTACAGCTAAAATGGTAAACGTTGCATTTGAAGTATTTAATATAGGAGATCGTGTAATAGACGGCACAGGTCGTGTAGGTATTGTTGAAGATATTATCTTACAACCTGCGATTACCTATCCAGTAAGAGTAAGGTTCGTAATCAATAAACAAATATCTTATGAGACCTATACTGCTCGTGGTCTTTTCGATTCACACAATCTACTGCAAAGTAGAAACATACAAAAATACAAAGTTGAAAAAGTAAAACTAATATGGTAGAGTTCAAAAAAGGTGATCTATGCGAACTTCGCAATGGTAATCTTGCTATAATAACAGAGGTGTTTCCAGCTTTAGAAGGTAGAGCAATAGGCGGGGAAAACTTACGGTGGTTTAGGAACGGTGAATATTTCATAACTCTACCAAGTTGTTATGATATTGTCGAAAAAGTAGAAAAAACTAAACTAATCTTAAAATGGTAACAGAAGGAGATATAGTAGAAACAAAACATGGACGGGTAGGACAAGTAACTAGCGTAATAGATGCTTCGATTACATATCCTATTATTGTTAGATTTAAAGCCGATCATTCTGGAGCAATTGGTAATACTATTACATATACTTTAGATCTCAAAAGATTGTTCTTTAAGGATGATGAGTATGACATTGTAAGTGTAAACGGTATTAGTATACAGAAACAAAAAGTAAAATTACAATGGTAACAAAATTTAAAGTAGGCGACTATGTTATAAATAATATAGGTAGGGTAGGTAGAGTAATAGACATCATGACTGCAACTGACCTAATACATTACCCAATAGTTGTTAGATGGGAATTAGATGATGAAAAAGGCCCACCAGATGACTCATTTACCGAAACAGGTGAATATGATACGTTACACCCTCAAAACGTTCTAAACATACAGCCATATACACGAAAGAAACTAGTTTTAAAATGGTAAGGAAAGAATTAGAAGTAAAACTAGGTGACAGAGTACTTACAGTTTCCAGAGAAATAGGTATAATAGTACCTATTAATGAGAATCTTATGTGGCCGATCACTGTTGAGTTTTTAGTTATAGATGAAATTGTAAAACAACGTCATTATATCAAAACAGGACATATAAATATGGATGCTAGTCCAAATATGAATGATATATTGGGTGTCATAAAAGAACCACGTCCTAAAATAGTATTAACTTTTTAATGAAGATAAGAATAGAACTGTCGGAAGGAGCAAGTCTTCCTAAAAAAGCCCACCTCACAGATGCTGGGCATGATCTAACAGCACTGTCTGTGGATGTAAAATCAGACATTTACGTAGAATATGACACAGGGGTAAAGATAGATGTACCTGTCGGGTATGTCGCGCTTATCTTTCCAAGGAGCTCCGTCTCTGGTCGAGGCATGACATTGGCTAACTCAGTAGGGGTCATTGACCCAGCCTACAGAGGAACGATCAAAGTACGCTTTTATGCTCCTTATAAGCAACTTATATATTCACCTGGCGAGCGTGTAGCTCAATTAACAGTAATAAAAACAGAAGACCTCGATTTCAATGTTGTACAATCTATTGAAGACACAGAACGAGGTATAGGCGGCTTTGGCTCGAGTGGGAGCTAAATTAAACTGGGTAGGTTTTCTGTCGGAGGTTTTCCTACCCAGCTTTTCCTTTTTTTTACTTGTCCTGTATTTCCCCCGTATCAGTGTAACGCAATGCTCCAGATGCTCCAGGTATTAACTTGAGGGTTCTAAGTCTTGTCTTACTTTCACCTGCTCTAGGCCCAGTTGCGATTACATCATCGTCG
>CALMKR010000142.1 GCA_937867625.1 uncultured bacterium
ACTACTTCTATATATGGCATTGCGTTCTTTAACTGTCGTGGATATCGACGAAGCTCCTAAGAAAAAGCGAAAGGTAGTAGCGGTAAAAAAAGCTACACCAAAAGCTAAAAAGCGTCCGAATCTCGAAGCGACAACTGTCGACCCGGATTTGTACGTCAGTGCCGAAACCACCGAAAAAGTGAGCGTGAAGCTCCCAACCAAAACTACTCCAAAGAAGCCAGCGACTAAAAAAGTGGCGGTGAAAAAAGCTGTCGCAAAAAAGACTCCTAGAGCTAAAAAGACTACAAACACCGAACTAGTCCTCGAAACCGCGGCAGGACACGATCATGATCACGACCATACTCCACTCTCCTGGGTACCATCGCGATCAATCAAAGGCAAAGAAAAAAACGCTATTAAACGTCACCCGCTGGGGCACTTACTCCTTGAAAGTAAACTTCGTGAAGCTGGCTTCCGCGGTGGTATTAGTAGTGACAAAAAAATCCTCGAGAAGTACAGCACCGACGAAAGTATTTTCCATATCCGACCACAGATAGTCATCCAGCCAAAAGACCGTAAGGACGTCGAGACGGCGGTGAAGCTTATCGCTGTGGAAACAAAGCGCTTCACCTCCCTCTCGCTCACTCCCCGCGCTGCTGGTACAGGACTCTCTGGTGGGTCACTGACCGACTCAATCGTGATTGATGTCGCGCCACACCTCACCCATATCGCCGAGGCCAAGTCGACCAAGGAAGGCGCAACGATTGTCTGTGAACCAGGCGCTATGTGGCGTGACGTCGAAAAGCGTTTACGCAAGGCCGATTCGTATATTCCGTCATACACTTCATCCAAGGATATCTGTACCATTGGTGGCTCAATCGCAAACAACGCCGCCGGCCCTGATTCCCTTCGCTACGGCCACTGCGCTGAGTGGGTCGAGTCGATGGACGTTGTCCTCCATGACGGTAACACCTATACGCTGAAGCCCCTCTCGTTTAAGGAACTGAAGTCCCTCACCAAGGAAAAGCACGCCTACGCCCGTATCGCCCGTGAAGTCTTCACGATGATTGAAAAGAACGAGGCCCTTATCGAAAACGGCCGCCCGAAGACCAAAAAGAATTCCGCCGGCTATGCGCTCTGGGATGTGATTTCGACGAATGTCGAAGACTTCAAAAAAGGTAAAGGTACCTTCGACCTCGGTCGTATCATCTCTGGTAGTCAGGGTACGGTTGGTATCATCGTGAATCTCACCATCAAAGCGATCAAGATTCAAAAGAACACCACCCTCATTGCCCTCCCCCTCTTTAAGCTCGAGGACGCTGCGAAGTCTATCGTGACGGCGCTCAAGTATAATCCAATCAACGTCGAGATTTTTGACGCCCTTACCTTTGACCTCGCGCTCAAGAATCCGGACTTCTTCAAGACCCGCCTAGAGGGTATGGACTACTACAAGGTCATCCTCTCAATGTATACGACCTTCCATATTCGCTTTGGTCGCCAGACTCCAGAATTCACTATTCTCATTACCCTCGACGAAGCGACTACCAAGGCTACCCCAGCCCAAGAAATCGCCGCGAAGGTCTCGGCTCCGGGAGTAAAAGCCCGTGTGATTAAGAATCCAAGCGAGGTCGA
>CALMKR010000143.1 GCA_937867625.1 uncultured bacterium
AACACCGAAGAGGCTCAAAAAGTTCTCCTCCATGCCTGTAAGATGAATAGTCTTGCGACTGAAGGGAAGTATGAAGTCACCCTTGATCAGATTCTGAAGTGAGCCCAAAATTAGCATAGACTTTGTTGCTCTTCATCAAATACCTTTCATCGTACAAAAAGTACGTCTCAAGCTATTTTACGCAAGCGCCTCGTCTCTGCTAGATTTTGAATCTCACTTGTAAGGCGGTCATAGAGCAAACAAAAAGCCCCAAAAGGGGCTTTTTGTTACTTCTTCTGCTTGTACTTCGTGTGCTTGCGGGCAACTGGGTTGAACTTGACCGTTTCGTACTTCTTACTTGGGTCCTTCTTTACCTTGTTATTGTAACGGGTGTAGTAAACGTGACCTTTACCAACGCCGTTTTCGTCGCCAGCTGATACGAGTTTTACGAGTAAATCTTGTGACATAGTGGGACGGATTGTAGCAGAAAATGGATTTTTCGTCAATCTACCAGCTAAATACTAGTCTAAATCAGGCTTCTATCAACAGCTTTTTGGCTTATTTCGAAGCCGCCGAGAAGCCTTGCATGCTAGTATAAGGTCAAGAACGTGGGGCGACTAGCGTTGTGTGTGTATGCGTGTATTAACCTTTGGTTGGGACTTTCCTCCGATGAAAAACGGCGGTCTTGGTGTGGCTTGTTTTGGTCTCACCCGCGAGCTTGTCGGGCAGGGGGTAGAGGTCCTCTTTGTCCTCCCAAAGAAGCAGGCAACCATTGGCGAACCAACTTTTATCTTTGCTGACCAAGCGGAAAAGATTACGGTGAGACCTGTCGAATCGTCCCTCCTCCCGTATCAATCAACTGATACCTATGTTGAGAGTATTGAGTATGATCCCGCGACCGGTACTCCAATCAAACGCCGTCGCACTATCCTTGATGAGATTCACCGCTTCGCCCATCAGGCGTCGCTCATTGCGACAACTGAGCAATTTGACCTCATTCACGCGCATGATTGGACGTCCTACCTGGCTGGTGTGGCAGCTAAGCGAGCCTCGGGGAAGCCTCTCATGCTCCACGTACACGCCACCTCATTTGATCAAGCTGCAAGTGTGCATGTTGACCCCGCCATGTACCAGATTGAGTGTGAGGGCTTTCATGAAGCTGATATCATTGTGGCAGTTAGTGAGTTCACGAAGCGTATCCTCATTGAGCGTCATGGCGTTGATCCGCGAAAAGTGGCCGTCGTGTACAACGGTTGCGATACCGCCACACCACCGACTTTGGCACCGACCCTGGCAGGGCTCAAGGCACAAGGCAAAAAGATTGTGCTCTACCATGGACGCATCACTATCCAAAAAGGCGTCGATTATTTTGTGAAGGCAGCGCGGCGAGTGGTTGATGTGGATCCAAACGTCGTGTTTGTTATTTCTGGCTGGGGAGACATGACTACGCAGATTATTGAGCAGGTGGGGCAAGAGCGACTCTCTGGTCATGTGATATTTGCGGGTGCTCTCTGGGATGAAGAACGTGACCGGATGTACCAGTCAGCGGACTTGGTCGTGATGCCGTCAGTATCTGAGCCGTTTGGTCTTGTGCCACTTGAGGCGTTGCAGCAGGGTACTCCTTCACTCATTTCAAAACAATCAGGAGTAGCGGAGGTTCTCAAACATGCGCTCAAGGTTGATTTTTGGGATGTTGATGAGATGGCTAACCAAATTCTCGCAGCCCTGCGCTACGATGCGTTACGTCAGCAGCTGACGAATCATGGTCGTGATGAACTGAAGAAATTATCCTGGAAAGATGCGGCAATAAAAGTAGCACAGCTCTACCAGCGTCTGGTACACTATTCATAGTTATGTTATCGGTCTGTCCATATTTCCATGTGCATCAACC
>CALMKR010000144.1 GCA_937867625.1 uncultured bacterium
TACCGTCTTGTGGCATTGGTGCGCCTTGTGGGGCTTCTGGTGCGGCCTGTGGCATACCTTGAGGCATAGCCTGTGCTGGTAGCTGCATAGGAGCTTGCTGTGCCATCATTTGCTGCTCTTGCATCTGAGCTTGCTCCATCTGAGCCTGGTCTTCTGGTGAGATATCTTCGATGATCTTCTCGTTATCTGAGAGTAGGCCGATAACTGAGCCAAATAGTTCACCGAGGTTAAGCTTCTTACCGTCCTGTTCGATGTAGCCGATGATGTCTGGGTTGCCGTTCAGTAACTCTACGATCTTGAGCATACCGTCGAGACGTACTTCCTTATCTGCGGTCTTGTCTGCCTCTGCGTCTACCTCAAAGTCAAAGGTAGAGCGTACATCGTCCCACTTAACTTCTAGCTCTTTGGTAAGTGGTTTGCCGTACTCATCAACTGGGAAGTCAAGGCCAGACTTCATGAGTAGTTCGATCTGAGCTTCGTTGAGCTTCATGATGTCTACACCTTCCATGTTGGCAAAGTGTATGTTAATCATTGACTTAGCTACTGCTTCGTATGTCATGTAGAGGTTGTCCTTGAAGTCCTCGTCGTCAATAGAGAGATTAGCCTGTGCAAACTTCACGCCTGCTGGGGTCTTAGACTGTAGGGGGTCGCCTGCACCTGCTGAGACACTGGTATCGCCCATAGGAAGTAGCTGGTTGAGTGAACTCTTGTACATCTGAATACGCTCTGGGAGTTGCTGGTAGATCTGGTTCGAGATCTCTTCACGCTTCACACGTACGTTAGGGTCATTACCAAGTAGCCATAGTGCATCCTGTTCGTATACGATTGAGCTAAGGTCTACTGAGTCTGTGTTACCAATGATAGATACTGGTGGGCGCAGTCCGAGGCCTGTTGCCTGTACGTCAGACTGTCGCATGTAGTCGAGGACGTTCTGTGTACCACCTGCGAGCTTAACGATACCGATACCGTATGGGTTTACAAAGTCTTGGTAGCAGTACAGGAAGTGAATAGGAATATCACCTGTTGGGTCTTGGTTAGTCCACTCACGAACGATCTTCTTAGTGTTCTTGTGGTAGATGTAGAATGGTGCGTCTACTCCACGTTGGAATACTGCGCAGAAGTGAATACCCTTTTTACGAGTGTCTTTATCGTCGTGTTCACGGTGGTCATCTTGTGGGTCACGCTCTTCACTGTTGCCAAACGCCTTAGCGGCTTTGAGTTCTTTAATCTTCCAACCACTCTTGACTTTATTAGCTTTGTCTTCTTCTGCCTGTTCGATAATGCTGTCTACCTGTAGGTCAGAGTAGTAGATGTCCCAGAAGATGATGTCTGAGTCGTAGTCTGATACCTTGCCTGGCTCTAGCTTAACGTCTTGTGGTTGAGCAACGATAAAGTCTGTACCTGTGTAGTTACCACGCTCTTCAAATAGAGTGATGATAGGCACTGAACCATAGATTGCAGCCTTGCGTACTGCGTCTTTCCACTTACGGTGGAATGGTGCTTGAGCGTTAGCGTTAGGGATGATTGTGTCTTGCCATGTGATGTTAGCAAGTTCAGTCACCCATGCTTCGTCACGATCAAGAGATTTGACCTGCCCTGATAGGTTTGAACTGACAATACGCTTAGGTAGCTTAAACAGTGAAGCTGAGAGTGTCCCATCGTTTACTTCTGGGAGGGTAGGGTCTAGGTTATCAATAAGTTCGTTGTCTGCAATACGTTCAAACTCGTGGTAATCTTCTCGCCACTGGTCTGATTCTTTCTTAGATTGCGTATATAGTTTGTAGATTTCGTCTGGGTCTGTGAGGAATGTCATTGATTGTTCCTGATAGATTCGACGAGACGGTATCTATAATTATGCTTTGATTATACCAGTTATGCCTATGAATGCAACTACTTTAGCTTCTCTCGTGACTCTACCCATGTCTTCTGTAGTACCATAGGCTCACCGTTCCTGTCTTTGGCGATGCGTATGACTATCTCTGGGGTGCTAGTCTTCATAAGGTCTAGGCACTTCACAAGCTCTGAGAGGACGTTCATGCGTGTAATAGGCACGTTGATTCGGGTCTGGTGCTTCACGCTGTTCTGTGAGCCATTGAAATAACCCTTGGTGACGATCTCCTCTGAGCCGTCTACTTGAATGGTGGTAATAATCTCTTGCCCTGAATCTATCATACATACCTCGCAATCTTAGCGTAGCAAATACCGTTATACGATACTTCTGTCCAGTATTTGACCCCCATATCTGTCTGGTGTCCTTGTCTATGAAGTTTTAGCTTACCAATGCGAAAGTGCCACCATAGTTGGTCGCCGTGTTTGTGTCTTGATATGCTGACTAACTTTCTCATGTTGCCTCCTAAATATGAAACCTTTGCCTTGTTGCTCTGCGTGTTGGTGCTGTCACGTTTACCTTTGGCCGCAGTGACTCAAACCCATATCGTGTAGCGTCTAAGAAGTGATTCCACATATCCACTGGTGTGTTGATGATACGCCCCTCTTTGTCTGTCATCCACATGTAGTTGCGGTACTCTTTAAGTCCATTAACTGAGCGCTTTGTGATACTTATCTGCTGGTCTTGGACATACTGTATACCCTGATTCACTGAACCCTGTCCCTTAGTTGCTGGGAGGATGTTCACGCCGTATAGTCTCAGCTCATCAATACTCTTTGGCTCTGAACTATCAGCCACGACAAGTGCCTGTGGTTGGTTGTTGATGATGTCTGCAATCTGTTTGTTGCTGAGTCCCTTTTGGTATGTCACCTCATCGAGTATGTAGCCGCCATTGTATGAATAGATAGCCACGACAGATGTAGGGTCGTTTGAGTAGCCAAAGTCTAAGCCATAGCGTTCTAGTCGTGCCTCGTGCGGTATCTCGTCTACAATCTGCCAATTGGTAAAGATACGCCCCTCGACTGCACCAGGCAACCCCATACCGTAGACTCTCCACCATGCTGCGTTGTTCTTGCGTGCTTCAATAGACTTGACGATTGTGTCTGGTAGTCCCTCATTATCTTTGTAGGTGAGAATTGTAATATCTGCGTCTTCACGTTTCATAATCTCTTCGTGGTAATAGAACTCTTCAACTGGATTCCAGTCTGCCCATACTTCTTCGCTGGTACGAACCTCTAGTTGCTCGAATGTCTCTTTCGCGATGTTGTTCAGCTCGTTAATGAATAGCCTGTGACGACGTGGCCCACGAACCTTATGCGGTTGGTCTAGTGAGAAGAACTCTATCTTGCTGCCCTCTGATCGTGTAATCTTGTTTGTCTTTGGATCTACGAGGGGGAAGGTGTAGATAAAGTCTGTTGCGTTCCATCGCTGTTGTTCCCAGTAGCCGTTCTCTTGCATAATGTTTTTGAAGTCACGAATAGCCCCACGTTTAAGGTGAGGGATAGATTCACTGGTAATAGATGATAGCTTAGGCGTTGTATCGCTTTGGCTCTTGTCGATAAAGATTTGCTCGATTGAAATAGTCTTAGAGGCTGACGTACCGCCCTGCACGCCATGTATACGCTTGCCGTTCTTGCTAACTTTGATGAGTTTCTTGAGTGCTGTTGTGAGTATATATGCCATTTATGATATGCTTTTTTAGCTTACTTTGATATAACGCCGTGATTCCTGGCACTATTGGTCATTTATTCTTCGTCACTTATATCATCGTTGGTATCTTTGTTAGTGATTCCGCCTAGAATTGGAACTGGTGCGATCTTCTCGCCTCCTGATGTAACGTCTATCTTGTCGCCGTACTTCTTTGGTTTCATCTTAGACATCAGCCACTTTCGAGAGTCAACTTGTAATCTCCTGTGTCCTAACATCTCATCTTGCTTTATCTCAATATCACCGTTTGCCTTAATAGTTTTAATCTCACCCATGACTGGCGTATCTGAAATGTATAGTAGTTCCTCTGCCATTGCATCAGCTGACTCTTGTTTTGCAATCTCGTACTGCTCCGAAAACTGTTTATTCTCTCTGAGCCACTTGAACACTGATGACATCGCTGGCATATCTTCTGGCTCTGTTACTGTCCTCATAGATTTGCCTAAGGCTAACTCTTCACATATCTTGTCTGCAAGCTCTTGAGTGTATGTTGATGGTCTTCCACCTGGCATTACTTTAGTTTCCTAATGATCGTGTAATAAAAATAACCATCAAGTCCGCTTAGGCCTAAAGCTTTAAAGATTTTGAAAAGTACTCTGTCTGACAGCTTTGCTCTTGTTGCTTGTGCCATTGTAAGTATTCGCTCCTATGATTAGGTTAGCTTTGATATAGAAAGTATAGCATAAGGTTTATTGGGTGTCTAGCCATATTTCAATAACACTATAGTTCTTACGCTCTTTTAAGTATTGATAATATCTCTTTTGAGCGGTATGTATTGTGTTGACAATTTTTATCATAACGATACCGTATGCTATAACTCCTAGTATTCCAATTAGTACAATAGCTAGTCCAAAGATGTCGTTGTTACTCATATTCTCTCCTTACTCTTTACTTTTCAAGTGACTTTATAGTTTCAGCTGAGTACGTTGATACTGCAATCATATTGCCTTCAAAGTACTTGTAGTAGACGTACCATGTTTTCTTCCACCATAGGTAGCCTGTTGTGTACTTCTCTTGGAATAGTTGAGCTGGCTTAATGATCTCAAATAGCTCTGTGTTAAACCTTCTTACAATATCGTTGAGTTCTCTTGAAGCGTCTTCGATTAGTTCAGTTGTGATGTCTTTCTTATCAATAGTTTTTCTCATTGTAGCTCCTTACTCTTTAGTATACTTTGTATAGTGTTAGCTTAGTTTGGTCTTCTCTATATAAACTGCGTTGAGCCTTCCAAAAAAGTCAAGTGACACAGTTACATCAAAGTAACCTAGCTCTGTCTCAAGGTGTCGCTCTTTAAGCTTTAAAATTGGCGTAGTGATGTTGACTGTCACTTTCTTACCTTTAATACTGCCCTTGTGGCTCTTTGTCTCCAGTGTTATTGTTCGCTTACTCACCCCACTACCTCATAATCTTCCATACTATTACCCTCTTGGTCGTCAAACTCACAAAGAGTGTTGGTTATCTTCCACTCAGCCCATCCTAGTATCATCTGTAGATCGTCTCCTCGAATAGCTATAACGTCTAGGTCTTTGCCTTCCTCTTTTGTGTCGTCTTGTACAGTGGCTCTAAAGAGATACTTAAACCCTTGTCCTTCTGTAAGTTCTATTTCAGTGAGTTGTTTCATTGCTATTTGTTCTCCTTGGTAAGTTCAGCTATACGATCAATCTCATCGTTCATTGCTTCAGGCGAAAAGCCACATATATGGCATGAGTCATACTCTTTTCCCATATACTCAAAAATATTGTGAAAGTTAGCTATGTTGTTATACGCTTCGTGGGTTGCTAGGAGGCTGTCAGGGGCTTTTAGCTGTGTTAATGCGCTGCGCACTGCATCTCTCTCCCACTTGTCTTTCAGGTCTAGTATCTTTTGGCGAGCTTCTTTAAAGTGTTTCGCTACTAAACCTCTGCGTGTTAGTAGGTCGTATTCTTCAAGATTGTTAATTTGCTGTTCTAAAAAATCTAGTATTTCTATCTCATCATTAGTTTTCATGGGGTGTGGACTCCTTTAGGCTCTGGGTGTATTGAATTAAACAAGGCAACTTGTTGTCAATCAGTCGTACACTACCTTTATACATGATAGCTCCAGCAAAGTTGGGCAAGTAAACACGCACGTGGCAAAATGGACAGGCGTGGTCGTCCACAAGTGTCCTAATAGCATCGAAAACAATACTAGCAGCGTCTTTATCAAAAGTTATGTTCATTACTGCTGTTCCTTTGTAGGGTAGAGGCCGCACCTTGTGCAGTAGTCGGTCGAGTAAACATAGTCACCAACGGTCTTTTTGAACTTATGACCAAACAGTTTTCCAAATACTCCTATACACTTACTCATTACTATTTACTTCCTCCAACTAGTTTGTCTAACACACTCTCAGCCCAAAACGGGTATCTTGCTGCTTCGTCACATAAGTAACGCAGCTCTTGACTTGACATAAGGTAGCCGCTCGGCATTAGGAAGCTGTCTATCTGGGGTATATATTTAGGCTCTGTCATCTTTAGACTCCTTAGTGATTATTGAACGTTGTTGGGCGGCAAGGCTGTCATAGTCTTTATCGACTAACTCTTGTACTAAGTAAATACGTGACATTTTTCTTGTGTCGCTGCTCGGTTGGAGCGCATCTTTTAGTAGCCACTTGAAAGTTGCGTAGTCGCTTAATTCGGCTTTGTTCACCTCTTCTAGTACAAGTGAGGTGATTGCTTGGGCGGCTTCCTCAAGGTACTCTTTATTGCGTTCTCTGTAGATGTCTCCATACTCGTGTTCAGGATAGTAAGATTCGGCACAATAATCTATAATTTCTCTGACCTTTTCATCAAATGTAGACTGTGGTGTTTGGTTGGGGGCGGTCATGAGTAAAATCCTTTCGGGTGTCCTAGTGGGTCCCAGTCATCGTCTTGTCGTCTGCTCATCTCACTCTCCTTCTTTAATCATTAAGTAAGTACACGCCCACTATCAGGAGTGCAATCATACAGGCGGCAATAGTGGCGGCAAGCGGAAACACCCACCAGTAACTAACTATTGCCGTAGCCACCCATATTGCAATAAGCGGTAGAGATAGTATAAGTATTCCCAATAGTTTTAGCATTATTTATTCTCCTTCAATAGTATTAGATAGGGTGGCACGGAGGGTGGCGATGCGCTTGATTACTCTATGAACAAAGTCGTTATAATCTAGGTTGCCGATTAGGAGTATATCTAGCTCTTCAATTAACTTATTTGTTATGAGGTTTTCAAGCTCCTTTATAACGTCGTTTGGTGTGCCGAGTAGTGTCCATTCGCCGTCGCCAATAAACTTTACTCTGTTGCGCAATAGTTCTTCTACGTTTATAGGTGTAGTCATAGTGTTAGCCCCTTAGCTTCGTATACCTCTTCAGCTGTCCAGCCCTCAGGTTCGTCTATGTCTGTTTCTGAACACCTCTGACAGTACCACCAGTTTTCATCTAGGTCGTAGTAAACAAACCCCAAGTGGTTGCAGGAGTCGCTCATAGCTTCCCTCCAATCATCGCTGTTTTCTTGTAAAATACTTGTCCGTCAAATCTGTATAGCCCTTTTTGTGGCATCTTAAAGGGAGTAGGGCTTAGTGTGTTATTCAATGTAACGTAAACGTTCTCACAATACTCAGAGCCTCTTGTGTCTACCCTGCTAGGTACGAAGTTATGTACAGACTTTCTTAGTCGGTAGTCGTCTAGTATGAACCCATTAAGCACTTTCATAACCTTCCTCCAATCATCAATCCATAAGGTAGTAAGCATAAAATGGTAAGGGTTATGGCTACAAGGGTGAGGAGGAATATTAGTAGGCGGTCGTTCATTTCTTTAGTTCCTTTCTAATAGTGGCTGTTGTTTTGTCTAGTTCGTAATAGACCTTTGTTTTACTAAGCTTTGACACGTTTTCCTCGCTTGCTTATAGAGCCACCAAGGGATCCCGCCGCGCGTGGATTACTATCTATGTGACCAAATCCCTTGCTAGGTGACTTTACTTTACCGCCCTTGCTGCCAATCGTGCGGAGATGTTCCTTCCACGCCTCTTCTGAGCCGTACTTCTCGATCATTGTCTGCCGTAGCTTTAGTCCTGCTTGTGATGTCATTGCTTGTGTCCTTTTTCCTGTCTAATGTTTAGTTGGTAGTTCGCTACTTGTATGATGTGTACTAGGGTTTCGTCATCTAGTCGTGCTAGTCTCTTCTCCCAGACCTTCATCTTTTTGCGGAAGTGTACATAATCTTCGTCGTCGTAGAGTTTCATGCTACTATTATAATCCTTTCGCCGTCCACAAGTTTCTCTATGTACTTAGGCTTGACTATTGCAGCCATAGCTTGCTCATGGACTGAGTGGGTGTTCTGCTCCTTCTTGTAAGCCTCTGTACGGGACTTTAGGGCTTGATCTGAGTAAGTTATCAGTCCGAGGTGATAAAGCTCTCTACGGCGACGTGAGATGGTCTCAGCATGGGTTGTGCGTGATATGTTCCACGACAGTCCTTTGCTATCGTCCCAGCCTTCGTATCGCCATACTGCTTCGATAAGATCAGACTCGTTATTTTGTACTCCTGGGTTTAGTAGGATGACGTTGTATACAAGTTGCTGCTTCCTTGTGAGGTTCACTACTCGTCCTCTTGCCCGTGTACCCAGTCAATAATATCTGAGTAATCTAGCTGGCTTAGTATGTCGTCAGTGCTAAACTGACCAAATAGTAGAGCGGAGTCTACGTTTGTAAGGGTGATGTTCATTGTGTCTGCTTCTGCTTCTGCGCTAAATGTGTCTGCGTATAATTGTATGTCCATATCTAACCTTTCATTGTTTGATAACCTTAGTGTACCACGACTGCTTATGTTTTGTCAACAATAAAAATAGGGCTGTTTAAGACCCTATTGATACGTCACGATATAGCAGGTATTACCTATAGTAGTAAGGTATCTAACACCGCTACCTGTAATAAGTGTTTCTAGTGTGGTGTACTTGGTAACGGTGCTGTAGATCTTAATGGATACTCGCATACTATACTTCCTTTATATTAGTTTGTTAGGGGTTAGTCTTCGTCTGATATTTCTTTTATTGGGTTTGAGCTAAGAAAGACGTGACCCCAAGTTCCAACACTGACTCTAGTCTCAAGGCACTGTGTACCCTCTGATACATCATAGAACTTGACACTTATATCTCTACCGTCGGTTAAGGCGTGAAATGTTCCCAGTGGTATGTTTTGAATCCTAACGTCTATACCAGAAGCAAAACTTTCAGCCCCATACTCTTTAACAATCTCTTGCAAGTCTTCGTCAAATTTGTTTATTAAATCTGTAACTTTTTCTAAATCAATACTCATTACTTTCTCTCCATTTCATTTAGGAATACGTCTGATATGTGAAACATCTTTTTAGTGCCCCACTTATTTTCTATGATTGCATACTTGCCGTCTACTGATATTGCCTGTATCGTGCCTGTGAAGACCTTTCCAAAGAATAGATTGTGCGTATAACCTGATGCTTCTTGTCCGATGTCTACGTAAACTGCTTCTTTCATCTTTTCACCTCCTTTTAATCCTTTATTTACTTAGTAGTTAGTTGTGACTCTATTTTGTCCATGTTGGTGTAGTTGATCTTTTCACGTATGGCTTCAAGTCTGTTCCACCTCCGTGTATCTTCCAATATATCTTCAAGCCTATCCTTATCAATGGTTGCTTTTCTTGCCCTCAGTACGTAAACTTGTCCGCCACACTTTTTACAGTCACAAAAAAGGTATATCTCACTGTCAAACATCCCTGATATTTCCTGCCAATAGTTTCCGTTTGGACAGTATTCGTATTTGCTGCCTATACTAAACCTTTTCATCATTTCTCCTTTTTTAATTATTATCTGCTCTTAGGGGGTTAGCTAATTAGCTTGTATTCGTGTTCACCGACTTGGATTTTCTTCGGTACAAAATCTTCTTGTTTCCACATAGGTCTGTCGTTGTAGTTATGGCGGTAAATTGCTAGTTCAATGAGGTTACAGGCTTCTTGAGAGGGAATAGCGAATCCGCTTCCTGCCACCTCTCCGTCATCAGTCATCAAGCCCTTGTAGGTTCTGACTAGCCCTAGCTTCTTCATCGCTTGTATGAAGTCCTTGATGATTTCTGGGGTTACGTCATCATCAGTATCTTGGTCAAGTGTTCGATAGTTATGACAATCTTCTGCCCGATAAGAAGAAAACAATGATTCCGCTATCTGAACAGTCTGCTCATTTAAGTGAGGAACAAAATGTATTAGTTTAACTTCTTCTTTGTTCATATGCTTTCCTTCTTTCTTAATGTGTTATGTATTATCTGCTATAGCGTTAGGTAGTAAGTTGTAGGCGTGGCTTGTGATGACGCCTCGTTGGTCGAGGGTTACCGAATTGAACGGCAATCTTCCTAGCCATCTAGGGTGCTCTAACTTTGAGCTACCCCTCGCTAGTTCTCCCCTACTACCCAACGCAATATAGATAATGTTAAGTTACTTCCAAAGTAGGTAGGCGAAAAAAACTAACACTACAGCAATGACTGGCTCAATCCACAGATTATCGTCAAGATTACCCATTCTCCATATGAGACTGCCTAGTGTTACTAAGCCTAGAACACCTAAGATTGTTGTTATTACTATTTGTACTTCCATCTTACTTTTCTCCTTTTATTAAGTTAGTTGTAGAGGGTGAAGGTGCGGCACTTCGGACTTCTTTCAAACTCATGGGTGCGACCCAATCGAAGCCGATGCCAGATAGAGTACCGCTAGGCAGAAAACCGTCGAGACATAAGAATCATCTGCGCTTTCTGCCCTTCACCACCTACAACTTGTATATATTGTTTCTATTAAGCGCTTAACCCGACACGTTCCCCTAAAGGACAGAAGTTCTAGCCTCAAACTTCGCCGTGCCGCGTAAAACGCTTAATAATGTTCAACTCTATGGTGAAAGTAGCAAGTTGTAGGCGTTACTACTGGACGCCTCGTTTATGAGCTATCTCTGATGGTCGGAGTCCGAAGACTTTATCCGCACGCAACAGCCCATCATCTGACCCTTTGTAGCAGATGCTCTCTTGCTACCTTCATATAGAGTTGAACTATACTGAATTGTTAAGTTACTTGCATGCCCATTCGCCAGCATACCCGTTTGCAAAAGCCCATGCGGTAACTTCTGCTTGATGTACTGGGTTGTAAATGTCTCTTACGCCGTACGGTGATCTTCCGCCTATTCTGTTCCATGTCTCTGGTAGATATTGGAATAGTCCTGTTGGATTGCCGCCTCCTGCGTAATAGCCATAGTTTACAGCATTAGGGTTTAATGTGCTTTCACACCTCGCCACTCGTACAAGATAGTCCTCGCTGATACCATGCTTGCTTGCTGCGTCCCGTACTATCTGCTCTACATTTGTAGGCTGTGGCTGCACAGGAGCTTGTGTGGGCGGTGTTTCTAGTTTTTCAGGTGCTTGTACCGTCTCGCTTATTTGAGTAGTCTCAGACGGTGTGATAACTACTTTTCGAGTTTTGACTGTAGATCTTGTACCTGAGTATATACCTCAGACTTGATTGTAGCGTCAAAGTTCGATCGACTGAACCATCCGAAGATGAGTGCGGCGATGATCGTACTAATCCATACAATTGCAATTACTACTGTTGATACTTTGATTGTCTTAGGTGATGCCTGTGGGCGCTTACCTTCTACTGTTTCTTTAGCCATACTATTTGACCTCTACTTTTATAATAGTTTTTACCACTGGTTGTGTGTTGTCTGTAATCGTGAACATTTTGTTTCCTTTGTTTATATTTACTTTATAGATCGTAGCTAAGGGGTTGCTCTCGCTATTGTTTCTATTCGTTGCGTTCCGAATGTTAGTGCTTGCCTTAGCTTGTGATCTATTCGGTCTAATCTTTCATTGATTGGACTATCTGAAGTATAGCACGACTGCTTATGTTTTGTCAAGACTTTTTATAGTTTTCTAAACTTTTACTTCCTTTTAGTCCGTTACAGGTGTAGCAGCATGGTCTCAAGTTGCTTGTCTCGTAGCGCAAGCTTGCGTCGTGTGATCGAGGCACTACGTGGTCGAGCGTTGTCTCGGCTGGCGTGAGCCATTTACCACATAGGTAACACGTATAGTTATCAGCTTTGTTATCATCAAACCACTTGCGGCGCACGTTCCACCATGTCTGCGCTACTTTACCGTGCTTTGTGATGTGGTAGCTTCTGACTTTTGGATTTTCTTTGCACTGGTAGGCAAAGTGTCTAGCGGGGTACTCTCCACACCACTTACAGGGCTTTTTTGGTTGCACTGGCATACTGTTTTTACCTTATTCTTTGTTACTTTAATAGGCTTATGGCATACGAGACATATGCGTTGTATTGGCATTACTCTAGCTTATCTTTGATTTGGTTGATTACTTGTTCCATTTTAACCGTGTAAAACTGAGTGAAGGTGTCGTACTTCTTCTTGCCTGATTGCTCCCACATAACGTATAGGACGGCTCGGAGGCGCTCAGAGGGTGATTTGCCCATATCGGTGTCAGCGTTAATCTCGGGTACTTCTATGTTGCTCTCGGGATTCGGGGTGAAGGTAACATACCCCACTAGCTGTCTGTAGCTGAACAGGGCTGTCATGTCTTCACCGTTTAGCTCCTGTGTCTCAATACTCAACTTAATAGAGCCGTCTACTCTGGTTTCAATCTTCGCCAGTTGTGCTGGGAATTGTACGGCTTTCACTACGCCTCGTTCTCTAGCGCATCCATCACAAGGTTAGCGTCGTCTATGCTGTCTATAGTCTCCTTGCTTAGTACGCCCTTTATAAATGCTTTCTTACTGTCTACGGTTAAGTAGTCGTGACCAACGAGAGTATCGTTAATAACACCCTTAGCTCGCTTTAGTTCATCGGCTTCTGCTTCGTATTGCTCGGCTGCACGATCACGGATGACTGGTGTAGGCTTTGCCTTCACTTGCTCACCCGCTGCGTCTGCGTCTGCGTCTGTAATCAGTCCGAGCATAGAGCTAAGTGAGTAGCGACGTAGGTATGTGATAGCTGAACCGAGTACCTGAAAGTCGTTCATCCCTTTAAGCTGTACGCCCTGTGGTATGTCTGCAAACCCTTCGATAGATTCGCCCGACTCTGCGTGGAAGATGATTGTCTTTACTGTTGTACCGACAAGTGGCTGTGCGTAACCAAGCCCATGCTTTGCAAGTATCGGTTTAATGACATCGTTAATCTCACCGAGGTCTGCAAATGTATAGCTGTAGCCTTTAGCGTTCTTATAGATGTTTGGTACGTCTTGCTGAAAAGCTGCAAGTGCTTTGTATAGTTCTTTCATTATCGCTCCTCGCTAGGGTAAATGTGGTAATCGACACCGTTTTGTGTGCCTAATGGGTATGTACTATAAATGCTGGTTACTGTAATTTTCATATCTAATCCTTTCATTGATTGATGTATCTATTATACATGACTGCTTACGTTTTGTCTAGTACTTTACAATTGAAGTTTTCCACTATATTTGGTATACTGTTGCCAAACACCCTCGTTATATACCTCCACGTATATCTAGTCTTTCATTGGCGGGGGTGTTTTTCTATTGACCTTCTATCATGCTTGTGCTAACATGTAACCATTATCAGGATGCTACTTTAAGTAGACTACCCTTCCAGATACGCACCTTTGGCGCAATACTCGCATTACGGCACACCCTCCGCTGTGATGCTACTCGACTAAACCCTCCGTTACTGCTCTACTGCAGCCAGGAGGGTTTTACTTATGGTATAATTAAGTGTTACTTTCGAGTATAGCACCTGTTCGATCAACTCATGTTTTGTTGGTTGATCGCGCATTAGAAGTCCTATGGGCTTCTTTTGTTTTATTTTGCTATATGTGGTGGTTGATTCATAACGCTTATGGGTGTATGATTGTAACAGTATTTAGCTTTCCTTGTCGGGGGTTAAATACTAAAAGGTAATAGAAATACCCGCTCTTGCGAACGGGCTAGCTTTCCTTGTCTGTACTCAGTATAGCAAAGAATAATCTATTATGCAAGTGTTGGGGAGTCCCTGACTGTTGGCTTTAGGTGACACGTTAAATTGACCTATAAAACAGCTCAACGTTTTAGACTATCGTAAAGTCTGCATTGTACTGAATACACGCACTTTAACATATGATATAGTTTGACTATGACGAAACGAATTGTTCACATCACTACTTCTAATAATCCTATCGGTTACGACTGGGAATACGAAGAGTCTGATGTACCTACATTTGTAAACTTGTAATCAAAACCTATTCAGGGATTGCTTCAATACTTAACTCCCCCGCTATTTACAGTGAGGTTATGGGAGCGCTTAGAGTGCCGTGTAATAACCACAATATGCACACCAGTCTCAGAAGCCTATAATTAAAAGACTATGAACGCCAATGAACTACTCACACCACTAATGTCCCTTGAAGAGAAGCTAGAGGCTATTGATAAAGCTATGGAGCTAGCTATGGCAAAACAGAGAATAGACTCGGGGGTTGAAGTGCCGATCGACCCAGCAGAACTTCTGTCTTGCTCGTCTTGCCAGTGAGTGATATAATAAGCTAGCAACACTGACTAAGCTACCTTCCTGGTAAACAGGTCAAAAAGCAACCCTAGCTAAATACTAGGGTTTTTGCTATAATGAAGTAGTTCTATCGAGGGAAACAAAACAGCACCCACCTTGAAATATAGGTGGGTGTTTGCTATAGTGGAATAGTCCGTCAAGACACATTTCGGTAAGACACAAAGCAACCCACGCCTAGTACGTGGGTTTTTGCTTTACTTGCCGCTCCTGTGTCTAAATATTACACACGAACATTGTGGGACGTTTGGATTATACCACTAAAACTACGGCTCAAGTGATTATATTACTTAATTATCTGTGTTGATTCTACTTTGGTTACGTGTGTACAAGTCTCGACCGACCCTAGTGGTGAAAAGTATATTAGAACAATTGACGAAGAAGCTTAGCTAATTAAGTTTATTGTTTTCTATGCAAATATGGTAGATATTCTATTTTCCCTTATTTCGCTTAAGGCTTCCCTTAATCAATAAATAACAGAGGTAGATTTAGCCAGAATTGACTTCCCTTATTTATCTCCATTTTTCCTAAACCTAAACTTCTTTCTAAACTAAACTTGAGCCGTAGATGTAAAGGTATAATGGGGCGGTCTTTAGGTATCTCTCCGTTCAGGTGGTCGCCCCGTACACGTTTATTATAGCAGAACTAAAGGCTTTTTGTAGTAAACTCTGTCATAGTATCTGCATTATAACAGAACTAATACAGCTGGTCACTAGACAATATAAGCAACGTTAGAGTACAGATAACAAAGACTATGCCAATCCATGCCAGTACAATCTTGAGTACGTCATTGTCCATCAGCAAACTCTATCTCGCCCTGCTGTTCTAGGGACTGTTCAGTGTGATTGTGTTCCACCGAAAGTCCTGCCTTGATAGTGAATGACACCGTTATGGATTGGCACTTGGTCGAACTGGTACTTGCCGTCGCCGTAGTCGTAAATTACCATCACGCCGTTTTGCCAGTTCTCGTGCCTATGTACAGGTTGGTTTTCACCTACAGATGACCAGTAGCTAGGCACTACGCCGTCAGTCCTACAGAGTGCACCGACAACAAAAGCACCAAACTGCTTACCCCTGCGAGTTGTCTGGTAGTGGGACTCGATGGAATGCTTGTGTCCTTGTACGATGTTTCGGTCGTTGTTTACCTTAGATAGCTTTGCGGCGGTGCTTCCGCCAGATACAGCAAACGTCCCATGTATAAATGCGAGATCTTCCTTGTACTCAAACTCAGCAGCAGGGTAGCCGTCTATGTACTCCCAGCCAATCTGGTCAAGTCTGAGTAGTCCTGGGTACGAAAGCGCGGCGTGTTTCTCGCCCACTTGCTTTACATTGTATAGTGCAGGAGCGTTACGGAGGACGTAATCTGTTAATCGTTTAACGTGATTGCTTGCAACGGTGACACGGCGTTCTGCGTTAGGAGTAACGGCGGTGAACTCTGCAAAGAGGTCATGTGTGCGCTGAAGAGAAGGCTGGAGGGTATGCTGGAAGTGGTCTGAATCGACAGGGTGACGTGATAGCTCCGCAAAGTCAGTCGTGTCTGCACAGTCTACTACAAAGTCAGGATTAAGATGCTTTGCGAGTTGTAGGGCTGCATCAATTGATTGTTCGTCGTGTATAGGCACTAGCTCGTCGTCTATGCGCCTGTAGCCTATCTGAGCGTCTGAGAATACGAACAGGACTTTATGATCTCGTACAACGCCTCTAGCACGGCTAGGACGAATGATAGCTGCTTTGACTGGCTCGACTGATAGTGTAGACTCGCCAGCCTTTTTACCAAAGTCTACGTGCGGAAGGGGTTTTGTATACTCAATCTCACCGTCTGCGTTACGAATATACCCTACGTGGAAGCCAGCTCGGTCTGCTTTTGCTAGGTCGTCTCTGGTAAGATTAATGCCAGCCTCTTTAAACGCCTCGGCAAGTCGGTCTAGTTCGTCTTTTTCTCCTTCGCCGTTTGGTAGCCGTTCCATAACCTCACCCAGTTTCTTTTTATATCGTTGCTTTGCTCTCATTATGCTGCCTTTAGATTGGTCTGCATATAGTAAAATTAACTCGTCAATGTCCTTAGTAAGTAAGTTAGCTAAAGCCGCACCCTGCCATTTCATACTATTTCTTAGCCTCCTCTGGATAGCTGTAGTCTACCCTTTCAAGAACGTAGTGAATGAGGCTATCAATTGTTGTATACGAAATAATATAGTACTTGTCCTGTAGTAACCTTATAAGTTCGTCTTTGCCGTTACCAGTAGAGTCAACAATCAAGTACTCGTATAATCGTGCGGTTTCTTCTTTGTAAGCCATGGCATCAGTCTCTTTTCTCGTTATATTCACGCTTTATTTGTTTAATCAGTGAGTAGGTAATCGGTATGAGTTCAAAACGCCCAGCAGAGCCTATTCTAAGGCTCTCAGAGCCATCGTATGCCTCCATGACAGTATTCATTGCTTGTCCGATTGTAGGCATCTCAGGAGGCGCGTAGTGGGCATGTATGTAGTTGTGTGTTGGTATAGCTAGGAGTGTCTGGTGGCGCTCCAGGTCTCGAAAGGTTTGAAATAGAGCAAGCGACCCGAAAGCCGCTTTAGTCCATGCCCAGTGATGTATGTTTTTACTGCCCTCAAATTGGGGCAAGTCTAGCTCAAAAGGGTTGATAGCGACACCGTTCCTCGTAGGGAAGGGTCGCTCCGCCATTACAGGTCAGCCCATCCGTTGTAGCGAGGTGGGTTGTCAATCCACTCTTCTAGGCTCGTGTCAGGGGTCTCGTCCATGCACCAGCCCCTCAAGTTACCCTCGACTACTCTCTCACCGCAGTCGAGTCCTCGTCCTTCAGCAGGGCCATGATTATGTACAGGAGGTTTCTCTTCAACCTCAAAGTCGGCAACAGGCATGTCTACAGTGTGTATTGCTAAGACAGCCATGCCCCGTTTTGTAAGCTCCCTCTCAAGTAGTCCTCGTGCAGCTTCATACGAGCCGCCGTCTCTCGCATCACCAATTAGCGCAATTAGCTCGCTGTCAGACAGGTCACGGAGTGTTCGAGGCTCTTCCATACGGTCAATATACTACTTATGGCTACTGTTGTCAAGATGACTTTATGCGACGTAGTATTCTAGTGAGTCTACTTTTAAGACTGCCAGCGTTACGCTTCTTTTTTATCTCGATCATCATTTTCCTCACATCACTTTGGTGCTTTGCGAGGCTACGTCTTCAACTCTCCATTATTGTTTCTTCGAGCTAATCCTGAATGTTTGCTTGAGCGCAAGCAGTGCCGATACAATAGCCGCGTTGATCGTTACTGCTACAACTCCGTCTAAAACTGAGAATATGGCAAGTAATGTCAGGACAAGTCCCGTAGCTATTGCCGTAATGTCAGTAGCAAAGTAAGCAATTGTTTTTACTTGGTCGCTAACTATTGGCGTGAAATCACTTGCACTCACGACGCTCTCTGTACCCTTTACAATGTTTTCCTGGTCTGCGGTTGTCATGTGGTTTTTCTCCTTTACTTCTTTCTCAATAGCGGCTAGTTCGGCTGCTTTTTTTTCAGCTGCCTCTTTAGCTAGTCGTTCTTCTTCTTTGATGCGGGCGATCTCGGCCTCAGCAGCAAGACGCTCTGCCTCTGCCTTCTTGTAAGCTTCCTCAGCGGCTTTAATCTCTTTAGCCTTCTCAGCATCGGCTAAAGCCTTTGCAGCGTCTTCCGCGGCTTTCTGTGCGGCTAAACGAGCAGCCTCGGCTTTACGGGCATCTAGTAATCGTTTTTCCTGTGAGTTAGCAAGCCCAGACTGCACTGCTTCAATCGGGTACTTCATCCAGTTAGCTATACCAGTTTCGTCTACGCCAGACGGGTCGCGTTCGAGTATGGCTTTGTACTCAGCAATTACCTGAGCGCGAGTGGCTGTTTTTACTGTGTCAATGTACGGCATGGGGTTAATACGTCCAGCGTAGCCATTTGAGAAGTTAGGACTGAGTGGTAGCATTTCAAAGTGTAGGTGTGGACCAGTTGCCGCGCCAGTTGCGCCAACGTAGCCAATGAGCTGCCCTTTTGCGACTTTTTGCCCCTTGTTTACTACGGTGCTTGATAGGTGAGCGTAACCCCCGTATGAACCAATGTGGTTGATGAGTACGCATATACCAGCTGGTGTTCCCATCCAAGAATGGTTTTGTCCCCAGCCTTCAAATGTTACTGTACCTTCGTCTGCTGCATAAACTGGTGTGCCAGCACTTGCACCAAGGTCGATGCCGTTGTGTCCGATTTGACCAAACTGCCTGTAGTATTCGGGGCTTGCCCCAAACTCGCCTGTTATTCTTACGTTATCGAGTGGCCATCTAAATGACATTGTTTACTCCTTTACTGGTTATTACCAAGTGTGAATACAAGCTTTATAACCGCCCACATCGTGCCGAGAAGCACGCCAATGCCGCCAGCAATCACAACTATTCTTCGGCCAAGCTTTGCAAACCTTTTGTTAAACTCTTCTGCTTGCTTGCGGTCTTCGACAAGCTGCTTAATATCTGGGACAATTCCAACTAGCTCGTTTAGAGATGAAAGCCCATCCAATGTAGTTATAATGGTTTCGAGTTGCTCTTTAGTTGTGGGAGGTTTAGTTGCCATATCATTTATTACCTATGCCATCAAGTAGTTTGCGCTAATACCAAATGCGTCGCCAGCACCCCAAGTCATTGGAACTGTAGAGCTTGTCGCCGCACCGTAAGCAGTGTTTGTTGCGGCTGAGTTTGAGGGTCTCAATGTTATGGTCGAGCTAGTAATAGTCGGTACTCCAACATAGACTTGAATCGCTGCGTCTAAAATATAGCCCGTACCAATTGGTGCGTCACCAGCGTGAAAAGTTGAATCACAGGCTATAGGTGAGCCAACGCTAATAGAACCAGTTACGCCAGCGCCAGCTAGTGTGTATCGGTAATCAACAAAGACTCTAGTCCCAACTACTGAAAACCGAGAAAGGTTCACGGTTCCGCCAGATACGTTTGTTAGAGCTGCGGTGTAGTTAAAGAACTCGGGAAATCCTTTGGGCGTTGCTGCATTGCTGTAATAAGGTGCTGTAATAGCGGCGTTTGCAAGTGTGTAGTCACTGTTTGGAATAATAGTAACCGTAGTGCCAGATATGCTAGCCACGTACCAGTATTTAGAGGTTGTCTGGGTGAACCAAAGCTTCGTTCCTTTTGTAATTGCATCTGCGTCTGCTTGTGGGACAGTAAAGGTTGTCGCTGATACATATGTCCAAGCCCCAGTACCTCGTTGCCACTGGGATAGACTGTCGATAAAAGCTTTACCTGTACCTTTTGGAGTGATAGCCAAGTTTATGTTTGTATCACTGCCTGTTGCTGAAATTGAGGGTGCACCAGCTGTTGCTGCATTGGTGACCGTAATCTCATTCACTGCACTAGCTGTTGCAGGAGTTACGATAACTTCATTACCGTTTGCGTCGTTTATAGATGTAGTGATTTTTGGAGTTGTAAGAGGTAGAGAGGGGATCATTGCGCCTGTTTGTGTGTGAGATACCAATAGTCCGTCAACCATGCGGTTTTGTACTTCACTTGAGAGTGTAATGTAAACACGAGTCAATGCGCCCGCTGCGTAGTTTTGAGGTGTACCAGAGACGAGAGACACGTTCGTGATTGACGTTGCGCCAGAGACAACACCCTCAAACTCGCAGTATGTACCCGCTACCTGTACTTGGTCGCCGTTTACGATCTCGGCCGTGTCGATTGAGAAGATAACGCCCGTATCTGTAGGCCAGTTAGTTGTGCTTACTACTGTGATCGAAGTATTGCCAATTGTGTAGCCTGGTGAAGAGAGGGTAGTCGCTGTACCTTCACCTGTTTTGATTAGTAAGTCATTTGCTGATGCTGCCATAATATTCTCCTTTAATTTATCACGTTTGTGCTTTGATTACCAGGTCGTCAAGGGCAAATCCTTTAGTATTTACCGCGCTTAGTGTGTAGTCTGAGCCAGCCGTATCTGCTACCACTTCCCACGAGAGCTGATTGAGTAGACCCTTAGGTTTAATTCTCAACACCGTGGCACTTGTTCCAAAGGTGTTAATAGTGCCAGCAGCCTCACCGTATTGGTGTGCTTTGTTAGGGTTAAACAGGGTATCTACGCCGTATAGGAACTGTCCCCATCCAGTCTTAGTGGTAGTAACCGAGAAGGTGTCTGAGCCTGCTGATGTTTGTACGCCCTTACGAGTAAGCCCTGTTGCGTTGACCTGAATAAGTCCTTTGGGGAATAGGAACTTGAAGTACTGGTTGCGAATTGAGCCGAGAGTAATACCGTCCTCGTCCCAGACCATACTTTCAAACGCCGCACGACTGCGCCACGCTACATCATCGTCTTGGTGAGTTACTGCACCAGCATGAGTAAACTCTAGTATCTTGTTATCTACCAAAGCGCAGAAGTGAGTTGTCCCTGCATTGTCTTCGTATAACCATAGGTCTTTAGCGGCAACTTGCCAGCGAAGTACCCAGAGGTTTTTACGTGAGCGGTCAAGATACCAGATCTCGTTATTCTCAGTAGATGATACAGGAAGCGCGAAGTAGAGTTTGCTGTTCATTGCTACCCCAACGGCTTTATGGAGGTTCTCGAGTGAAATACGTGCAGTATCAGGTTCGATCACTTGGTCAATACGGTTAGTGGTAAGGATGTTTACGACGTTTTGAGATGTACCAGTAGTCTTAAAGTCAAGCCCCGTAGGGTAGTAGATAGAGTCACCGTCTTTAATAGTAGCCCTCGGTGCGTATGTACCAGATTGTCCGTTAGACTCGTAGACGTTAGGGTAGACAATGATCTGATCGCCAATAGTCAAGGATTCAAATGATACGTGGTAGATTTTACCGTTACCAGCTGAACCCCTTGCGGATACAGTGATAACAGGGTTTCCACGTCCATCACGGAAGCCTGTAACATAGTTGAGCTGTGTGTCGCCGTCTACGTCAATACCAACGTATCCACCTCCGTTATATGGTGAGAAGTCACCAGTGCCAGGTGCAGAGTAGTAGAGGTAGTTATCAGCCGTTACGCCAAAGAGTTGTGAGTTCTTAGTGTCTGAGTACATATAAGTGAAGATAGCACCCTCGGTAGAGTTACCCTCTGGAGCGAGCTTAAAGGTGTTAGGCGCAAGTGTACCATAGTCCGTAAAGGTAAGACCCGTAACGGTGTATAGTTCGTAACAGTTAGCTACTGAGTCTCCTACATATACTGTGTAACTATCTGCGCCTGCTACAGAAGACCACGTAAGTGTCATAAAGTCCGTGTTTTCAATCCACGAGTCACGAGGCTTATTAGATGTGTCCGTACCTGTTGCAGAAGCGATAGACTCACCCACATCGTTGTTAGCAGTAACACGGTAATAAATATTAAAGCCTGTGCCAGTCGCACCAGACATAGTCACAGTAGGCGCACCTGGGGTAGCTAGAGACGTATATGTATTTACAGAGTCGTCGGTTAGGTCGATGTATGAGAGGTTATTTGTTCCGTTATAGAGGTACAGTTTAGCTTTAGACTGTACACCCTGCATCCACGCCGTAGAACTGTACGAGCCACCCACTAGTGAGAAGTTACCACCGTCAGATTGCTTGTATATCTTGCCTGTGCCTGCGTCGTTCATAGCCCAGTAGAGGCTGCGTGTGCTGTTGTAACGAACGTTAGCCCTACCAATGACAGTAAGGCTTGGTTGATCACCGTAGCGCACTAGAGGCGGTCGTGGACGAAGAACTGCGTCCTGTACCACTTCCATATTTGTAAGGTCAGATAAAGAGTCGAGAGGACGACGTGAGTTGTCAATCGTAGAAATATAGCCCTTAGAAAACTTATTCTGGTGGACGTTGACTACTCGACGAGCCTTCCTCTTGCTTCGACCTTTACCTATTTCAAACATCTTAGTTTACGCTCCTCGGATCGAGAATACGGTTGCGCATATTGTAAGGTATAGTGCGGGGTCGAGCGTACTCACCTTTACGGTTTGTAGCTGCCATAGCCTGATAAAGGGCGTTTGCTTTGCGGTTGAGGTCTGATGCCTTGTCTTCGTAGATAACGTCGTTAAACGCTACTTCTGATGCTGTAGCCATAACACCCCAGTTGGGGTCAGGGAATGGAAGCAGGTCAGTAGAAGCTGAGATGTCATCAGGAACGTAGAAGCCAGGTACTTGAAGCTCGCCACCTACAATATCCTCGCCAGACTGAATAGTTGTGTTGATTGTGAGAGTTTTAGGGTTCTCACCGCTAATGTATGCACCCCGAGTAGTTTCGTTACGTGCGCCAGCCTGCATGAAGTCGACGTATCGGTATGTACCGTCGGTTGTCAGTATAACCACCTGATCGCTCGGATTGTTGAAACTGCGATGTAGGCTGTATGATTGAACACCAGCAGCAATAACAGACTTGTGCGTGAGTGTGAGGTCTGAGGCTGTCGTAGAGAATGCTACGGTTACTGTGAGGCTTGTATCGCTGACAATGGTTGCAATAGTGCGCTCAGTCTCACCAGCAACAGTAATCTTGTCTCCTACACGGTAGTCGGTGAAGTAAGTCCCAGACCCCGCAAGTGCAGTCGTTCCTGCTGTTGTAACAGTGCCAGGCTCAGTTGGTGCGACTGCCTTAAAAGCTGAACTCCATGAAAGATTAGGGTTCTTAAACAATTCGTCTTTTTTATCGTTTAGGACTGATACCCAGTAGTTAGACTCATCGTCACCAAAGGTCGGTGCTTCGTCATCAATACCTCTGAGGGCGTATGATATTTTAGTTAAGGCTGTTTCTACGTTCATCTTGTCGCTCCTTGCGTTTTCGCTGGGTTAGACGATTTCGATGATACGGTTTGTCGTGTATTCATATTATACTCCTTTTATAGTTGCTTCTTCAATAAGTTTTCTTAAATTACCTGAAACTTGACCAGATACGTCACCAAATGCGTTTAGCTTGTAGTTTTTCTTAGCAGCTTTTCTGCCAGTTGATGACTTGGTTGTTTTCTTTGCTGTAGTCTTTTTGGCTTTCGCTTCTTCTTTGGCTGCCTGTTTTTGTTCTTCGGTTAGTTCAATACCATCAAAGTAATCTACAGGCTCACCTGCTAGGTATGCTTTTTGTCGAGCTGTAAGTTTTACCTCAGTTAGTTCCGATTTCACGGCACCATAGGCTGTATCATTTGCACGAGTTAATACAGTCTTTTTATCTTCAGCAGACAACATTGCATAACGTGGGTCTTCCATAACTTTTTTCCACTCAGTGGACACTTGTTTTGCAACTTTCTTATTGAGTTCGAGCATTTGTTTATCATCTAGGAGTGAATCACCGTTAGCGTCTTTGAATGTACTCTTGGTTGCTTGCGTTGGCGTAATACCCTCACCTTGGTCTTGTAGTGAGCGAAGTTCTGCTGTCATTGGGTTAGTTGCTGTAAGGTCTTTAGACGGCTTGAATGGGTTTATTATCTCGTCAATCATACTGCCTCGTCGTGGGACTTCATCACCGTAAATGTTTGTTTTAGCTGGCAGTGTTTGGCGTAGACCAGGAATACCAGCAGTTACAGCGTCACCTATACCGTTCATCTCACGCTGTACAGGGTCGGTTGCACGAGCAGCCGTTCGAACGATGTTAGGTACAACACTACCTGCTGTTTGTTCTGCAAACTTCTCTGCGCTTCGTGTAGGGTCTGTAAGGGCGTTGATACCACCTGATACACCCTTTAAGAATGACTGCTCTGTAAACGCTTTGCCTGCACCTGCAAGGGCATTTGCATAAGCTGTTTCAGGGTCTTCACCCTCATTTATAGCGTTTTGGTATTCTGCACCTGCTGCGAGTAAGTTTCCTGCTGGTTGGAAATAGTTGGTAGATAACCATTGATCGCCCACTTTTATAGAATAAGGTTGTTTGCCTTCTGCTTCCCATAGATCACGTTCTTTTTTCTCTGTAGGATAGCCAAGTGTCATAGCACCAGAGTTAGCAAGTGCTACACCTGCGCCAACAAGAGGAATAACCATTGAACCGTTAGCAATAGCCTGTGTCATAGCACGTTGGTCAAACTTCTTAGCTTTAATCTGTTTAACAATCTCCGTAGCCCATCCAATAGGTGTTCGTTCAATCATACGAGTTGCGATAGATGATGGGACTCCTGAGAATGGTATGAGGAACTCTGCAATGTCTGCACCAATGCCAGTACCGCTTTTAAGTTGTGAGGCTCGTCGTCCTAGCTCTGTTTCGTTTTGGAATACAGCATATCGTGCTTCTTTATCTGCTAAGTCCATAGCTTTTGTTTGTGGCTCGGTAATAAACTGTTTTACAAAGTCTGATTTTGCGCTACCCTTTAGCTTTTGGCGTGAAGCCTCTGTAAGTGCTTGATCGTATAGTGAATTACGAAGTGCTGCATAGTAAAACGGTTGGTCTTGTGCGCCCATAGTTCTAAATACTGCCTGTGTATAGACTTCAGCAGCTTTACCAAGTGGTTTGTCTGAGTAGTTAATGTTTCGGACATCGAATTTCTGACTAGGGTTACGTGGGTCATAGCCTGTCTTAAAGTATTTAATACCCTTAACGATTCCCTCACCAGTACCAGACGCAGTTCCTCTAAGTGTGTACTTACGGCTTCTCTGTCCAGTAAAGAAGAATGCTGTAGCAGCGTCAAGTATGTTAGCAAGTGGGTCTACATAACCTTTTCTAAGAATTGCCTCAACGATGTTGGCTACTAAGTTTCCTGCGGTAGTACGAGGTGAAGTTAAAAGTCCAGCTTTCCATACTTGTAGTATTTGGCTCATCTTCCTTTGAGGTAATTGCTTAGCAACGTATTGCATAAGATTATTTCGGGCAAGACCATTTTCGTATGAACCAGCGTCCGTCTTTTTAACCTGTTGAATAAAACTATCGATCTTCTTGGTCATTTCAGGGGTAATAGTAACACCCTCTTTTTTGAGTGACTTAATAGCAGAAAAGCGTAAGCCCTCTGGTGTACGGTTTCCAAGGAGTGAAGCCGCTTGTACCAACTGACCAGCTTTTGAGAACTTCTCCGCTAGTTGTTCGTATATCTCGGTTGCCTCTTGAAGGCTCTTCGTGGTACTGCGAGCGTCTAGGCGTTTAGCAACTGCGATAGCGTCTGAGGCTGTCTGGTCGTCGATCTTGTCTGCGATCAAGCGGTCTTTAATGTCAGTAGTCGCTTCTTTAAGACTTCGTGACTTTAAGAACTTATCAGACTGAAATAGTCGTTGCTCATCGGTAACAGTAGTGTATGAACCTTCTTTACCACGCATAGCAGTTCTGAGTTTGTCGCTCGTTTCGGCTGAACCCTTAACAGTACGTGTAAACTTCGTCTTTGCCTGTCGTGGTGCTGTAATACCTGCTGCCTCTAAGTCTGCGACAATCTGGTTCTCCCTTTGTAGTGCGAGGGGTTCGTCAATGTATAGTCCACTCTCTGGGTCTGTGCGTGAGATAACTTCTGCACGTTTCTGTATATCTGGGCTATTACGTAACTCTGTGATTTTCTTGCCTTGTTCTCGTGATGAGGATCGTGCGTCGAGTTCTCTCTTAACGACATCTAGCATGTCTTCACTTGTCATAGTAAGTTGACCGTCAACTCTGTTGCCCTCAAATTCTGCTGCAATATCGTCTAATGCCCTGCCGTCTTTTTCAGATAAGTAGCGAGGTGGTATGCCAGACTCACGAGCAGATAGACCTGTTACTTCTTTAATACTACTCGGTTTAATCTTTGGTATACCTGCCTCAAACGCACCTGTACTGCCTGATTCAAATAGCAGTGGGTCTGTTTCGTATACTGCTTGGTCTACGGCTTCACGCATCGCTTTGCTTTGTTTTCGGTATGGCGTTAGTCCAGCAGCTTCTAGGTCTGCTTCAAAGGCTGATTTTTGGGTAGTTGGTTGTTTAGGTGTCTTAGTTACTTGTGGGGCTGAAGCCTCAATATCAAACACAACTAGCTGGTCGTTTGTACCACTAGACGCATCTGCAACTGTCTTTTTTATTATTATGCCGTCATGCCCTTGTTGCTTTAGGCTATCGGCAAATGCCTTCTTGTTATCAAACTTATCAGCTTCGTACTGGAACACATCGTAACTATCTTTGAGTTTTATCTTCTCTTCTTTTAATGCGCCGTTAAGTTGGTCTATTTTGTTGGTAAACTCTCTGTCTGTTTGCCAAGAGTAGCCTGATGGGTTGTTGTTTATTGTTGCATCTTTATACTGTTTTCTCTGTAGCTCTGTTTCTTTAATTTGGTTTTCTATACTTTCAATGTTGCTTCTAACCTGTTTTGCTTGGCTAGGACTTAACGGTTCGTAGATTTTTGGATTATTTAGTTTTGGTGTAGCTTCAATGACTCTGCCTGTTTTTGACTCTGGATTATTTTTATAGATACTTTCGTATGTGAACTTGTCCGCTACGTTTCTGTCGCTACTAAACCAAGTGCCAATACCAGCATTTCTATTTTCTGAGTAGCTAGTCTGATTGTTTTTTAGTGTATCAAACTTTCTCGGTGTTCCGTGATACCACATCTGGCCTTCTGCTTTACCCCCTGGTACTTGTATAGAACCACGCTCTAGTATTCTGCGTCGTTCGGTATTAAGTTGTGCGATACCTTGGTTGATCTGTTCACGGCGAGTAGGGTTGGTCTCTACGTCAAAAGCTCTCTTGTAGTTATCAAGAGTTTCGTTTATCTGTGCAAGTTGTGGGTTGATGTTTTCTACTGCACGAGCTACGTTTTTAGCGCCAGTAGTGGTTGCATCGCCTATAACTTGTCCAGCCTTAATAGTCGCAGGAATAGCAGCGCCCGTTACAGCTCCGATTGCCGCACCAGTGCCGATACCTGAAGCATAGTCTTGAAGAGTGGCGTCTGCGCCCATCTGTTCTGCCGTACCAGCTCCACCGTATGCTGCACCGAGGGTGCTACCTGATACAGCGCCCTGTCTGATTGTCTGTGGGTTAAGCACGGTATTAGTAAAGTTGACAAGCTTAGAGCCTGCCGTTGCCGTCTGTCCGCCCTTAACTGCTGCACCCACTAGCTTGCTTCCAGCACCAGCGGTAACTACGTCTAGTCCAATGCTTGCTACTGCGCCAGCTGCTTTAGTGGGGTCTGTACGTTCTGCTACCTGAGTCTGAGTAGCTTCCTGTTGCGCTGATAGGAGGTCGCTCTGTGCTGCTATGTTTGAGATAGCCTGCTTGTAGCGCTCTTTTGCCACAGGGTCGGCTGTTTTATTCATGTTATCAGTAAGGTTACGAACAGTCTCCGCTACGCCCTGTTGGTAGTCGGCCTGAGCCTTGTCTGCCTCGCCCTGAACTCCTGCACCGAACACTTCGCCAAAGCCCTCACCGATACGCTTATAGGCTGATGGGGCTGCTGCTACAGCGTCCTGTGCAAAGGTAAGTGGATTACCGCCCTGCTTCTTGCCGTATGTTTCAATGTTGGCTAGCTGTTGTTGCGCCCAGTCTCGGTTTTTTATATCTTCCTGAGAGTTGAACTTCGTGCGTCCAGCAAGCCCCTGTAAATCTGCGATGCGCTGTCTCTGTGAGTATACGTCAGAGGTATTAAACTTAGTCACCTCTGGGTCTTTAGTCTCGAAGTACTGTTTAGTGAGTACGTCTTGATCGAACTTGCTACCACCTGCTGCAAGGTTGCCACGTACTGCGTCTACTTGATTACCTGTCCCTTTTGAGAACTCTTCAATAGTGATCTTTTGGTTACCGTTATAGAAGTCTGTACCACCGTCTGAGCGTTTCTGTTGGCGGTATGGAGACGTAGAAGCAGGAGCTACAGATTGCTGTGCTGGCTGAGTAGACGCAACATAAACAGGCTGCTTATACGTCTTGAGTTCTTCTCTGAGGTCTTTTGGATTGAGGCTGTATGCCATTATGAACCCCTAAGCTAATGTTTGATCTTCGTTGCGTTTCTTGAGTAGTTGTTCGTATGGTGAGTACGTTGAACCTGTACCTTGGTTGGCGTTGATAGCTGCACGATCAACTGTGTAGTCTCGTAGGCTTGGTGCGTTTACCTGAACATCTTTAACTGAGTAAGGGGTTACTGAACCACGGAGTAGGTTGTCAATAGCAGTCTCACGGCTTGCAATATCATTCGTGTACTGTTGTGAAGCGTTACGAGCTGCACCGTAACCACCGCCCATAATTGAAGCCTTTTCGCGAGCTGCGTTAGCAAGTGCCTCAGAGATTTGATTTTGCTGTTCAAGTACACCGCTGCGGAGGCTTGTCTCGCGGCTTCGCTTCTGTTCGGCAAGATCAGCAAGGAGGTTTTCAAAGTCTGTTTTCGCACGGTTTTCTGAGGTTGCAAGGTCACGGTAGTTTGCGCCATAGTTAGTCAGCACATCGCCACGTTCACCTGATGCCTGGCGAGCGACTGCACCTGGGGCTGCAAACTTAAATGCAGATGAGTCTGTACCGCCTGCCATACCGAGACGGCGACGGAGGCTGTCTGCTAGTGTGCGAGCGTTTGTATCTACCTTACCAATAGCGTTCTGTTTAGCTAGGTCTGTGTCTGAGCGTTTAGTTTGGAAGTCTTCGAGCGCACGTCCGCGAGCTTCGTTCTGGCGTGATGTTTCTTTGTTAAACGAGCTTTCAAGTGATGCGAGTCCCGTGTCTAGCCCCGATGTAGTACGTCCCATCTGACGGCTATAATTAGCAATGAGGTCGTCTATGTAGGCAACATCTTCTGCTGAGTAGCTTGAGCCTCCGCCGCCTGTGCTTGTACCTATATTACCACCACCTGTAGTAGTTAAGTTGTCACCAATATCTGTATTTGTTCGTAGGTATGGGACTGTCTCTGCTGCTGCTGTATTACGTGCTGCTGCACGTGCTGGCTCATTGTCACCAACACCAGGTATAAGGTCAAGTGATGGCGATTCGACTCCTATACCAAAGCCAGCAGTTAATGGGTTGGACTTGGCTACGTTTACAATTAAATCCTGCAAAAATGACATATATTTCTCCGTATATAAAAGTTGAGTTGAGTCTCAATTCGTAAATACGGTGTCGAGATGACTTCCTATATAGGGTAGTCCTCACTTGACGTGTCAAGTTGATTAGTTACAGTGTACCACAGTCTATACCGCATGTGAATAGTAATAGTGCTTGACAAAACATAAGCAGTCGTGGTAGTGTTCTAGTATGAAGTTACTAATAAAAATCGTAATTGTTTTCACTCTTCTAGCAATACTAGGTGCAGGTGTTTTAACCTATCTCAGAGTTGGCAGTGAAGTAGCAAGTTTTAACTCGCGCACAGAGAGTGACGGGCAACTAATTCCGATACTTGAAGATGTTGCTATTGGTACTACAGATGAGCTGTCAATAATATACGATGATACACTAGAATACTCAGATGCAAAGGCCGTGTACTCGTCACTCACTATTTACGTAAAGCCTGGTATTGACCTTGAAAAAAGTAAGGTTGTGATTGCTCACGAATACCTCCACTACGTTTGGTACGAGATGATGACCGAAGGGCAAAGAAGTACTGTTACAAGTAAGGTGATCGGTCTTTACGCTAAAGACATAGCCACGCAAACACGCACTATTCCGTACCAGAATACGAATACGCTGCTACCTACCGAGCTATTCAGCATCTACTGTACCGAGTCAAGTGATAAGTATATTGCCACCATCCTAGATGATTGTAGTAAGTATATTGATCGCTCCAAGCTAGTACTAGTGCGCTAGTTTACTTCAAACCTAAGAACTGTGTCTTGCTTAGTCTGTCTTTAAGTATCTTACCTGCGGTATTAGCAGTATTGTATGCAGATATATCTGTTGTCCATGGGTCGCCAGCGCTTCCTGCACCGTTTAGTTTCTCGCCCATTGTACCCGTGAGATCGTACTCGCTTGCAAGTGCGTTCCATACAGCGTCAACAATCTGCTGCACAGCTGCTTCTGATTGGTTAACATAAATGTCGGCTGCCATCTGACCCAAAGCCTCTTGTTGCGCGTCTGAGATGATACCAGAACCAAGTAATTCAGCCGTCATACCTGCAAGGGCTGATGCCGCTGCCGTGATGCTACCAGACCCTGCTAAATCTGCTGCTGCTTGTAATTGTCCAATAATAGAGGCTGTTAAGTTGCCCGACCCTGCGAGTGCTGCAATCATCTCCACGGTAAGTCCCATAGCTGCATTCGATATGACCCCTGAACCACTAAGGTCAGCAAGGGCTGCCATACCAGCTACCTGAGCTGCGTTACTTATTGTACCAGTCCCAGGGGAGTACATGCTCATACCACCCTCTTTAGGTGCAAGTACAAGTGAGTACGGAGGTCGTAACCCCTGAGCTGGTTGTGATGTTCTATCTGTTACGCTAACAATGTCATTATCGCCAACATAAAACGTATTCCAGCGAGCCAAGTCCAGCCCTCGGACTGGACTTAATTGACCACCTAGTGACCTAGATTGTCCTGCTCCGTCACGTCTATAGTTGGTAAGTAACATGTTAGTTCCAAATCGTTGTAAGGTCGCCAGAGAATGTAGCGTTGGCAGGTGTAGTTGTTGAACTCATATATACCCAGTATAGTGCTGCACCATCATATATGCGTGGGAGTGATGGGTAGTCAAATTGTAGGTTTCGTTCTGCCGCCTGACCAAGTACGTTTAGTGGTACACGAGTAAGTTCTTTGACCATAGCAACTGAGTACTCGCCAGAGACATATGAGGTAGAGTTTTGAATCGTGTTGATTTCAGCAATACCTGCGTCACCTGACTGCAGCGGGACCGTGTAGTTATACTTACCTGCACCAGATGCACCTGAATATAGTACGAGCGAGTTAGAAGCTGCCGTCTTACCTACAGGAAGAACTGTTGGGGTTGCCCTTGAAGCGGTTTGTGCCGAGTTCGTGTAACCAAGTGAAAGGTTAGGTGTACCAGCACCAAGAGCAGTAGCATTCGAGTTGAAGAATATTGCTTGAACACCTGCGCCATTTGTGTAACGAGGAAGGAGGCGTGATATTGTGTGCGTACCAACACCTGCTGTAGTGAAGTTAATAGCTGTACCTGCGACTGCGTTAGCGTATGATGTTGCCAGTTTGAAAGTTGAGTCGGTTACTTTTATCACGTAGTAGTCTGTTGCTGTTGCTAGACCTACAGGTAAAGTTGTGGTCGTAGTGAGACGAACACGTGTACCAGTTAATATGTTGCTTGGTATGTTTACAGTTGAGCTATACGTACAGGTATCTGTCGTGTCGTCTGCGGTGAATGTATCCCCGAATCCTAGGGTATTAGTTGTTGCCTGCGCTGTTGTTGTAGTGACCGCTGTAACACGATAAAAGCCTACTACGTCTACAAGTACCATCCACCCAGGGACAGTAGTTGCTGCTGAGGTAACAGCTGAAGCTGCCGCAAGGCTCTTGTAAAAGGTCGGCTGTACGTTTCCACCGTGTTGCATTGAACCTGCTGAGGTAGTAGTATCTGTTACACCCTGAAAAGTAAGGGCTGTACCTGTGTTAAAGATAGCGTCTGCACCAGGGTTTCCAGCACCCCTAAAAAGAGTGTGTACTTCACCTGCTACTGCTGCGGTAGTCGGGTTAAACTGTTTAGTCCAGTTAGTTTTAAATGTTTGCCCTGCGGTTAGGGCGTTTACTATTGCGTCACTGCTTGAAAATCCAGGCATATTAGTTCTCCTTATTCATATTATTTAATCCCACACAACCTTAACGTCACCGACCAAGGCTGTTGCTGCGAGTGTTCCTCTTGGTAGACATAGACAACCAAGAAAAGCGTCATCGTATATGCGTGGTATTTCACTTCCACCGATCAATGCGTCTTTTTCGTACGGTGCTGTAATCTCGAATATTTGTGTCCACAACAGAGGTTTCACAAGTACGAGGGCGAATAGTCCGACATCTGCTCCAAGCATAGTTACTGATTCAATACTGCGTACACCAGAGTCACCGTTCTGCAAGCCTATGAATGGATTGCCAGATTGTACTGCGGTTGATACTGACGAGGTTACGATTGAACCAATAGCAGTCGCTGCGTTCATTTGTACAGTTTGTGATACTCTACCTGATACCCCATCTGAGTTAGTGTACGTGAAGCTAAATGACTGTCCACCTACACCTGCGTTGGTGAGGACTGCCATCACCTGTACACCCTTACCATCTGTGTAACGTGTAAGTGCGTTGGTGTTCGTCATATCTTGTTGGTCTGTTACTGACATATCCACGAATGGGTAAACTAGTAGATAGTCGCAAAGTATCATCGGCATCGGTAAAGCTGTAGCAGTAGCTGTCATAGCCGTTATGCTTCTGAGGTACTTAGTGCTAGGGCTAACATTCGGGCCGTGGTTGAATCCGACCTCAGTTGAACGTGCTAATACTGTTGAGCTTAGAATACCCCCAATATAGTATTGAGCAGGGGGGTTGCCTGGACTCATCGAAAGGTCAAACCAAATACCAGCTGTAGAAGCCTGGGACGGAGTTTTACGCCAGACATACTGACGGACTCTCCCCTCAAGTTCTGCATCTATAAGTTGCTTGGTATTGACGATTGACATTAGTTTACCTTGCTATTACCCTCTAGCCCTGCGGTTATTTCTACAAAAATTGGTTCGCCGAGTTCAATATCAGCCATAATTAATCTTCCGTGACCGTGAGTCCGCTTGCTGCGAACAAAGGTGTAATGTTAAGTGCTACAGATAGACTTGAGTTCAATGCACCTGAGTACAGAATCTTGCTTGTACCTGATAGTGCAGTTGTGATTGATACGTGAGTGATTGTGTTACCTGACGCACCACACTGAGGGAATGTAATCTGTGCAGCGTTTGTTGCTGTTGCACCCGATACAGTCCAGCCAGCACCAGAACGTGCTACTGCTACACGGGCATAGTTTGTGTAGGTTGCCTCTGACGTTGCTGCTGTTCCTGCTTCACCTGGGTCTGCTGTGTGCAGTGCTACGTATAGTGACCCTGCTGTTGCTGAGTTTTGTAGTCCGCTTG
>CALMKR010000145.1 GCA_937867625.1 uncultured bacterium
ATTCTGGCAAGAGCCGGACACGGTCGGTAACAAAAGGTACGAAGTTATAGTTAAACGGGGTGAATTTTAGTCTCGTCAAACCAACATTAAAGGAAATTATCTTGAGCTCTTTTTGCATACAGTAATGTACAGTATAGCGTACTCTAAAACGAAGAAACGTTTGACAATCACACTCCATACCGTATAGTTTCGGCAGATAGCAACCTGGAGACCAGTCCATGACCAAACCGCCCACCCTCCTCGTCGTCGACAATGACATCTCTACACGACTTCGCCTGAAGAAACTTGGCGAATCTCTCGGTTTTCGGGTACTGACTGCCCACAGCGGTGATCATGCACTGGAAAGATTGCGTGACCAGCCAACGGTCATGACCGTCATCACTGAGGTCAATATGAAGCCTGTCGGTGGACTGACGATATTGCGGCACATCAGATCGAGTCGCAGTGAAGAAATGCGTCCGAAAACCCTGATTCAGACAAACTGCCCAACAGGTTTTGACAGAACGGAACGCGTCAACTTCACTCAGTGGGTACCAGAGCACTTTGGAGACTTCGCAAGCTTCGCACTGAAGTCTCCCAGTCTCGCAGTAGAACGCACCTTCCTCGAAGAAATCCTCGCTGCCCGGCAGTAAGCCGCCACACAAACCCGAAGAGGGCGCACATGTGGCGGCCTTTTCATATCCCTATCAACACGCCGCTGCCCCGCCACACGCGCATACACGGTACAATACAGTCGTATCAACATCACCATATGAAAATCCCACAAACATCAGCCAAAAGCCTTCTATCATTTAAGCGCGCAAACGAGGTCACCTCATTATCAAAGATTCTTGCCGCGATTCTCTTTGTTATGATGCCGTTCATCGGCTTTGCGGTCGGCTTCACTCAGGCTGGTGGAGTACTCCCAATCGGTTGGTAACAAGACGTAAATAACCGGGCACGAGCCCGGTCTTTTACTATTTATACAAATGATTCGGGCCACGCAATTCCTTGCATGGCCCGGTAGAGAACTCTCACTCTGCAACACAACTTCCCTGCGGGGCGTTGCAGTCGTACCCCTGCGCCTCGCAATCGTTGTAGGCGCCGGAGACCGTATCGCTTGTAATAGCGATAATGCCTTCCGAATTTCGCCCGAAGGAGACGAAGGCGCAGCCAGTATTGAAGGTTTCCGATACCTCACAGTTCCAGCCGGTTGCGGCGCAAATTGCCAATGCTCGTTGGCCTGCCTCTTCTTCGGTGGAATAGTTGGAAGCGACACCGCTCGAACCCTCCGCAATTCCATCATTGTTGAGCCACATCCCGATGGCGACAGCCCCCCAACAGACGTCAGTGCAGTCCGCCAGAGCGGGCTGCGTAGCAAAGATCAGTAAGGCCGAAACAAGCGCCTTCATTGTCATCCTCCTTTACGTTGCGGAATGCAACATAAGTGCATTATTAATTATTATGATAATTTTGTAAATAGCCTATAAAAGCAGGTGAAAAACAATAGACCGGGGCCTAACCCGGTCTATTGTTTTGATGTACTTGATTTTTATACCTCAAGTTCCCCCTGATACAGCATCAGTCCCCCATCAAGCTGCCCTACCTTCACCCCATGCTTTGCTTCAAGGAGGGTACAGACGTAGTTCGAACGAACGGTCGAATAGCAGTACACGACCACATCATGATCGGTCGCAAGCGTAATAAGCTCATCGACTGCTGCTGGGTCTTCTTCAATACTGATATTGCGAGCTCCGGGCAAACGACCGGTGGCGAACTCTTCAGGACGACGAACGTCGATGTAAATGGTGGGCTTCATACGCACCGTATTATACCCTACACAGTTGGTCTTTAATCGCTTTAATACACAAAAACAGGCCCTTTACGGAACCTGTTTTTGTTTGCCTTACACTAGTTATGCCTAGTCAGTCTCAAAACTTTCTACATCACCACACTCAAGACGATCGTCGTTGTCCTCGTCTTCGTACTCAACGCAGATACGGAAGTAGTGGTCAGTATCGTCATTAAGTCCAGTAACGACCGCATAGAAGTCGTCTTCGTCATCGAAGTTCGTAGCCACTTTCACCTTTTGTAGGTCTTCGTTGTCAGTGTCGATGTCACTGTAACGATCTTCGTCTGAGGCATCTTCTACCTGATCTTCATCTTCACCGTAGACAAAGAAGACAATTCCGTCTTCAGCGTCCTGCATGTCTACTTCACCACGGAGCTCAGCTCGTGATTCAGTCACATCGTCAGCGTCGTCAGTGGTAACGTCTGGAGTGTCTTCATTATCATCATTCCAATCATCATCATTGTCATACCAATCGTCATCGTAGTTGTTGTACGAAGTACCACCAACGGACACGCTCTGAACAGATCCTTCGTAGGTGTCACCACGACGGTCTTCGAGCACAGCGCGGTAGTAATATGTACCGCTATTGAGGTCGTACGCGTAGCCGGTAAAGTTGCGGGTGTTGTTGTTACTATTCCCGAGACTGAGCTTTGGCGTACTGTAAGAAAGTGAGCGATTTGGACCAAATTCAAACCAGACCTTTGCCTGTGTTGAGCCTGGGCGAGCAGAACCACGGAACTCGACATCACCACTACCCTTGTGGGTGGCACTGCCGGTCGTGATTACGCTACTCTCGTTGCCCCAGTTACCAGCACCACGAAGCGCATCAAGCTGAGCCTGAAGACGCATGATGGTCGCCTGCAATTCGGCGATCTCACGAGTATTACTGTTATACGTCGTATAGGCATCAGCAGTTGGTGTACTTGTAACTAGTAAGACAACCGCTAAAGCTGTTCCGACAAAATATCTGAATTTATCCATATACCAATACTATATGCTTATTTTTCCACGTGTAAAGGCATGGCACTTCGTGCCATGCCTTTACGTTTTTCAAGTTTTACTATATTTCAAACCCACCAGCTCAAGTAAATTGCTGAAATTGGTCCAGATTCGAGGTGAGAAATGGGATGGGACCCATTTCGCAAGACCTTGCCTGGCACTTTATGAGAGAGCGAAATAAAGTGGCGACAAGGTGTACCGCTCCTGTAAGGAGACGAGGAGTGATAATGTGAGGCGTACGCTGTTGTACGATGAACGTTATCGCGACGTAGGCAACAACGGAGACGGGGTTAGTTGGTGCGTCCTATCTCTTACGCCAGGCGGTGTCCTGTCGGACGAGCAACTCCCCCGCCCTTTCCGGCTCCGCCATTATCTCCTCCACTACCCGCTCGGCACGCACTCCTTGTGAACCTTTTACGAGAATGACGTCCCCTGGCTTGATGAGCTGCTGTAGTTCTTTGCCGGCCGCTGCCGAGTCCTCGTACTGGAAGATCTGCTTTTCAGACAGTCCATGCTCCAAAGCACCTTCGGCTGTCTTGCGGGAACGAACACCAATAGTGATGAGCATATCAACCGCTCCAGCTGCTACTTCCCCGATACGCTCGTGTTCACGAGTCGAGAATTGACCGAGCTCAAGCATGTCACCCAATACGGCAATCTTGCGATTAAAACCGCGGAGCTCTTTGAGAGTCTGGAGGGCACCTTCTACTGCAGTTGGTGAAGAGTTGTACGTATCGTCGAGGATACAGGTGGCCTTGATACCCGGAATCACTCGCATCCGACCAACTGGTCCGACATGTGAGCGCACTGCCTCAGCCACGGCTGTAAGTGGAATATCAAACTGGGCAGCTACCGCCGCGGCGGCACTATAGGTGTAGGCGTTTTGGATACCAATAGAGCCATTGACCTTGATCGTCACCGTCTCATCCATGTGAGTGAGGGTGAACTGCGAACCAACTGGTACATCGTCACGGTAGACAATCTCATCGGCCGCCGCTGTAAAGTGTGAAGGGGCGTAGCGACTAAAGCCGACACTCGGTTGACGAACGTCCGCTACTGCGGCCAAAAGCTTTGCGTCGTCATGATTGTATATAAAAACACCGTTTGGCTTGAGTGCGCGGACAAGCTCGAGCTTTTCTTCGGCCACTGCTTCAGGGGTACTAAAGTACTCGACATGCACTGGCACATCCGGAAGCCTGGTAATCACCGCGATGTCTGGCTTCAGCCATGCCGTGAGAGACTTCATATCC
>CALMKR010000146.1 GCA_937867625.1 uncultured bacterium
TCTAAGGAGGTACTTAAACAGATCAAAGACCTCAAAGAAGGCGGTAAAAACAATGATATAATAGAGTAGTTATGAAAGACCCCTTTGCGGTAGAGCGTGCCATCGCACAAACCAAAATCAAAGCAGAAAAGAAACAATCTGATGAGTTTCTCGATACCTTTGGCAAGCCTTTACTCAAGGCTCTTAAAGGTGATTTAGAGCCACTTATCAAAGCCAACAAAGGGGCTGACGGTAAAACACCAGTGAAAGGTACTGATTATTTTACTGATGCTGAAATAGAAAGTATTAAAGCTGATGTACTATCACGTATTCCTACCCCAGAAGACGGAAAAGATGCAGAGGTAAACTATGACCTAGTATTTTCCTATGTCGTAGAGCAAATAAGTAAACTCCCAACACCAAAAGATGGAGTAGATGGAAAAGATGCTATTGTCGATACTGCTCAAATAGTCTCAGATGTATTAAAGCAAATCCCAAAAACTGACAAAGTAACCGTAGATTACACAAAAATACAACAACTTATAGATGACCGAGTAAAGACAATTCCTTGGAATGAAAAGCGAGTAGTAGGCTATTCTAGCCTCAAACAATTAACTGATGTTATTTTAACTGGAGTTCCTCAAGATAGTAAAGGTAACTACATTTTGACTCCGGGCGGTGGGGGGGGAGGTTCTTCGACCTGGGGGAGCATTACAGGTACCCTCGCAGACCAAACAGACCTTCAAGACGCTCTCGACGCCAAGGCAGACACAGTTCATACTCACACCGCTTCCCAGGTGACTGACTTCAACACCGCCACAGATGCCCGCATCAGTGCCGCCGCGGGTGTTTCCGTTGCTTCTCTTTCAGGGGGAAAAGTACCGACTTCACAGCTCCCAGCCCTAGCTCTGACTGATGTTTTTACTGTAGCTTCCCAAGTCGCTCAACTCGCTCTTACTGCCGAGGAGGGTGACGTCGCTATCCGCACCGACCAGAACAAGTCTTATATTCATAATGGGGGTGCCACTGGTACAATGACTGACTGGTCAGAGCTTCTCACTCCGACTGACACCGTTCTTTCAGTTAATGGAGAAACAGGTGCCGTGACCCTGACTACTGACGACATCTCAGATACCGCTCAAACAAACAAGTGGGCGACTGCTGCCGAGAAGACAAAGCTGGGGCATATCAGTGTGACCCAGGCTGTTGACCTCGATACAATGGAGAGTGATATCGCAACTAACAATGCAAAGGTATCAAATGCTACGCATACTGGTGAGGTAACTGGCTCGGGGGCACTTACGGTAGATAAAACCGCCATCACTAATAAGACTACAGTCACCATAGACGGTGCAGACTACGTTCTTATATCTGATGCTTCAGATTCAGGGAACTTAAAGAAAGTGTTAGCTTCTGACCTGACTGGCGGCGGCTCTGGCATCACCCGCTCCGTCACCGTCACATCTGGCAACGTGTCCGCTGGCTCTACTGCCGCGACCGATTACGTCTACTTCGTGGCGGGGGCACACACCGTTTCCCTTCCCGCCGCTTCGGGGAATACTAATCTCTATACAATTAAGAACAACCATTCTGCCAATATTACTGTTGATACTGTCGGAGCAGAAACTCTCGACGGTACAGCCAGTATCTCCCTCGCTCCCGAGGAGTCGGTACAAATTATTAGTGACGGAACCAATTACTTTATAGTTTAATCATATGTCTTACCAACCAAACGCAAATCAAGACCAAGGAGCAGTCTATACACCAGGTAAAGTGGGTATAGCTGGGGGTGTACGACAAGATGCCAGCGGTGCCCCTTCGGGAGTAGTTGACGGCGATGTCCATCCTTTTATCTTTAACAGCGATGGTCGTCTTAAAGTAGTCACTCAGCCAGCGCAAATTCCCGCCACGGTTGACAACATCACAAGTAACGGCGACACCGTATCAATAGATGTAACTCTTTTTTCCAACCTTACTATTCACTGTACAGGGACATTCTCTACCGTGAACGTAACCTTTGAAGCCTCTATAAATGGTGGAACAAACTGGTTTACAGTTCAAGGAGTACGAAGTAACGCCAACACTGTTGAGACTACAACAGGAAACCTTTCTGCCGCACCTGCTTACGCATGGGAATTTTCGGTAAACGCATACACTAACTTCCGCGTTCGGGCGACTGCTTTTGCTTCAGGCACTCAAGTATGGACATTCCAACCTGGAACATATGCTACCGAACCTATCCCCGCTGTGCAGGTAACAGGAACACAACCTGTCTCTGGTACGGTTGCAACAACAATGGCCGCTAACGCTACGACTACTCCAGTAAAGGCTCGTGACGGTGTAGCTGGCGCTTCTGATACAGCCATTCCTCCATTGTTTGTTCGACGTGACACACCTACCGCTGTCACACCGATTGCTGGAGACTACGAGTTCGCTCAAATCTCAGCTAACGGTGAACAGTGGGTACGTTCTATCGGTGAGGTAGCTGACGACGCTGCTGTAACGCTAGGAACCCAACGAGCCATTATGAACGGTGCGGTGGCAGTCTCGATGGATGGCACAGACCCGCTTGCTGTCTCTGCCGAAGGTGACGCCGCACTCCTTCGCTCTGACCCGAACCGTATTCTCCTGGTCAACCAAACACACCCTCGTTTCTTCCGAGCTGCTGTGGATTATGCCTCTGCTCAAACTAATGCGACGGTAGTAGCAGCTCCAGGCGTAGGACTTTCGCTCTACATTACCGACATCATCATCAGTAACGGCGCGACGGCAGGTAACATCACTCTTCTTGACGGTTCGGGAGGCTCTCTTCTCTTTGAAATCTACCCCGCTGTAAACGGCGGTGTGGCTCACTCCTTCCGCAATCCTATCAAGCTAACTGCCAACACACTACTCGCGTGTACGAGCACAACAGTAACTACTCACGCGATAACCGTGACAGGATATATCGCAGCTTAGTTTATGCTCTATGACACCATAAAAATTGCCCCGAAAGAGGCCATAGCTGACCTAAGAGCCAAAGAGGTAATGAAGGCTCTTGCTACTAGCACAATAGTTGGTACAACTCACAGCAATGATGCTTGGTATGTCGATTTTGTGGGTGTCGAGTACCAGAAAGACCTTGTGACGGTGCTTGCTCGTGCCTTTACCGCGAAAGGCAAGCCCATTGGCTTTGGTCGAGACGGAACCGTAGAGATTGAGCGCTTCCGTGTCTTCAACCCCCCGACACTGGTCGATGACCCGAACGGCAACATCGTTCAAACTTCGACAAATGAACGTACAGGCCGAGAGGAAGTCCGCATCCTACGCGAAGACCCCAAACAGGCTCTCATCGAGGTGGTATTGGACTTAGTGCGCCTCGTTGGCAAGCCAGGTGGCAATATAGTGCCTAGCAAGATTGGCAGCACCGTAACTACTGTCTACGCTGATGCAAGTGACGCTATGATGCGTCAATCGAATGCCAGTTGGGCTACCTGTCGCAACGCAACTTCATGTACAGTGCAGTCAGGGATTTCGGCAGGCTATATGGCATCTGAGCTGGAGTCTGGAGTCTACAACATCTACACAGGCTTTTGGATGTTCGATACTTCGTCAATTCCCAATACAGACACGATTAATTCGGCAACATTCTCAGTCTCTCTGAACGGTGACAATCAAACTGGAAACTCGCAGACGTTGGCTGTAGGTCAGACAACATTAGCAACTTGGAACTCACCTGTTTCTGGTGATTTTGACGGGCGGGGTCATACTGGTTCGCTTGGTTCTGGTAATGTGACACATCCAAACGGAGCTACGACAGGGTATCTTGATTTCGCACTTAATTCGACAGGATTGGGCTGGATTGCTCGTAGTGGAGAAACTATCCCTGGAAGCGCATCTGCATCAGGAAAAACTCAACTCAGCCTGCTGTACAGTAGTGACACTTCAAACTCGGCACCGACTGTCCGTTGTTATGCACAGATGAGAATGGCCGAACAAAGTGGAACTACGAATGACCCTAAGTTGGTTGTTGACCACACTGCTGCGGGGGGAGGAGCATCTGTTAACGGCTTGATGATGATGGGGGTAGGCTCATAGCGCATGGTATAATAGTAATAAATTAAACTAATATGAATCAAGTGCAATACACAGAAACCCCAGCAGACTTATCAGGGAATAACAACCACGGCCTCCTTGGTGTAGAATCTTGGGGATTCCGAGCTGGTAGAA
>CALMKR010000147.1 GCA_937867625.1 uncultured bacterium
CTACTCCTGTGCATCCGGTGGAAGGATCTCTGCCGGCTGTTACACCCTGCCGATGTGGCGACGCAATCTCCCGGTTCGCACATGGGCCAATGAGATAGGCGCTAATACGGTCAGTGCCTTAGACCCTAAGAACGACCCCGCTGCAAATCCACTTTATCCGCTAAAGCCGCCCTGGCAGTACACGACCAATGGCACTGCGACAAGTGGTCAAGCGACCATAATGGATGCCTGGTGTGGTGGTGCGTTCGGCGAAGACACCGGGAATTTTTGGGTATTCGGTGGAGGCCATGCGGACTACGGTGGTAATGAGGTTTATGTTGCCAATATGTATGCCGACGTGCCGACGTGGGAGCGGATCAATAACCCAACAACAGATATGTCGGTTTCACCTGTGCATTACTTCTTGCATCCTGATGGGCAAACCAGAACAGTTCACAGCTATAACAACTTGTTTGAAAAAGATGGGGCGTTGTACTGTACTGGTGGCTCAATTTACGATGCAGGCGGTGGTGCAGTCTACGTGGCTCATATTTCCCGTAACGACCCAGTGTGGCGACCGGATTACCTGAATTCTGGCGACCCCTACTTTTTGAACTCATGGGGAGTCTCCTGCTACAACCCTGAAGATAATGCAATCTATAAGTCGCCGGCTGGTGGATATGCTAACTGTAAGCGTATTGATCTGACAACGGGGGTTGTTACTCAGTTGTTCGGTATGGGAAATGTTGGGACCACGGGTTATTACTCATCCCACTGGAACACAAAACGCAATGTGATGGTGTTCATACCTGGGTGGGGGTTGCGTGTTTGGTCAGCAGCAACTAACGCAAGCTTTGCGTGGACCCTGCCTGCAGGACCACCAGTTACCGGGCCTGCCAGTTCAGCATTAGTGGGTACCTCCGGTTTTTGTTATGACACGGTTCGGGATGTTTATTATCTGTGGGGTGGTGGTTCAGATCACGGGACAGTGGTGAAATTAACCCCACCGCCTGTTGATCAAAATCCACAAACATCTGAATGGACAACTGAGTTCATGGCAAACATTGGTACACCGCCTACGTTTTCAATATCAGGTGCACTTTTACCAAACGCAGCAAAAAACGGCACTTACGGGCGCTTGTTCTACTCAGCACGCCTTGACGCCATTGGTGTTGTTTCCCGTGTCACTGACAAAATCAGCATCCTACCTCTGAGCTAAAACATGGCATTGACACTAAATACAAGTCACCCACTTTTCGCAAATCTGAAGTCTTTCATTTGCGTTGATGGTGGCGTAATTAAAGACCTGGTGCAGCCAGGGCGTGTCTTTACGCCTCATGCTGCTGTCACCTATGGTACTAATGGGTATGGTGAGTTTTTTAAAACTCTGCAAGTATCAAGTAATGCACAGGGTGTTGCGTTCACGCCGGGGATGGAGACATGTGGTTCCGCACAAATAACCATCATATCAGTACACACTGATGCTACGACTGTTGGTGCAGTATTAGCGGTCAGGGGTACCAACGGTGGGTCAGCATCAGCGCTCTCCCCCGGTACTTTTTGGACAGGCTCTACGATAGTAGCCAAAACCCGAATGGCTGGCGCTTGGGCCGGGGCGGTTCAAGGCACTATTCCATCACCAACAATGGTTGGCTTTACACGTAATGGTGAAGTATCTAGTGGGTTGATTGAAAACGGCAACCTCACTGCACAGTCTCAGCTTTATTATAATGGCTCAAGAGCGTCTGCTTATATCGGTGGAGATACCACAGGTGCGTATGGGGGGTGTCTCGCCGCTTCGCACAATTACATCATTGAATTCGACGTTGCGCTTGATGCGACGCAGGTTTCTGATCTTTATGCATCACTAGGGTCTAGTGGGGCGATTTCTTTACTTTCGGCCGGGGGAGGAACAGACGCATCTGCAGGGGGTGGGACAGGAACCTCGACGGGTTCAGGATCAGGCGGCACGGCCTCTGGACTAGGTAGCGGCACAGACGCCACTGCAGGGGGTGGGACAGGAACCTCGACGGGTTCAGGATCAGGCGGCACGGCCTCTGGACTAGGTAGCGGCACATTCACCTCCGACGCCATGGAAAACAATACAGGCGCTGGATTGCTGGCCTCCACCTCGGTAAGCTGGACGTGGTATCAAGGGGTCATCGGTGCGGCGCCAACCAGCACCACGCACGGCACTGGAACGACCAGCGTAGGCGGTGTTCTCACAGTCTCTGGGCTACCAACAGGAACTGGCTTCCTTCTCGTTCGTACAGCGGACAGCTCCGGAGTCTATTACCAGCCGGGGACGGTTACCTGATGCTACGCAACCTAAATAAGTCGTCAGGTGGCAGGCGTATTCTTGGAACGCCAAATGTCGGCTTGCTGGCCTCGCAGATCATAAGCGAGACAGCGACTGGTGATAACGGGGCAGGGTTGCTTTACGACGAGGCGCTGGCCAATACCAATAAGCAACTCCGTCTAAATATCACCAGCACGCCGTCATCTGGCTCATTGTTTGTCTATGAAAATGGCTCATTTGAACTGACTGGTGCA
>CALMKR010000148.1 GCA_937867625.1 uncultured bacterium
CGAACAAAATGAATCTCGACTTAAGTTCTTCACTGCAATCTCGGGCATGTTGCTCGGAACAGGTTTCTTGTTGTCTTTCACGGAAGGCATGGGGGGGTGGAGCACACTTTTCTACCTACTTTCAGTTGGGGCGGGAAGTATTTTTGTGGCGAAAAGTGCGTGGTACGGCCTCACCCGAAAGAAGTTCCTCAATATTAGCTTTCTTGTGGTCATTGCATCACTCGGAGCACTCTATATTGGAGAATACGGTGAGGCAGCGGCAGTGATATTTTTATTTTCGCTTTCAGAATTGTTTGAATCTTTTGGCGTTGAACGTTCACGGCGTGCCGTCTCAGCACTCTTGGAGCGTTCGCCGAAGACAGCTCGGCTTCTCGACGGCACTGTAGTTCCTGTTGAACGTGTCACCGTTGGTTCAATTGTTGTTGTTCGACCAGGTGAGCAAGTACCCTTAGACGGAACGGTTGCCAAAGGCACATCATCCATCGATACATCAGCAGTCACTGGTGAATTTGCACCTGTCGACGTGCAGGTTAAAGATACTGTCTTTGCCGGGACAATGAATATCCAAGGGTATCTCGAGATTATGGTCGTGAAGAAAAGTGATGATTCAATGTTTGCACGGATTATTGCACTGGTAAAACAAGCGCAGGCGTCGAGAGCACCAACTGAAGCATTTATTGATTCATTTGCACGATACTACACACCGATTGTTGTCGTTCTTTCAATACTTGTAGCGACCGTACCCGTATTTCTTCTCGGCCAGTCATTTGATACGTGGCTCTATCGGGCACTTGTTCTTTTAGTCATCGCATGTCCGTGTGCGCTAGTTATTTCAACACCAGTCGCCATTGCTTCAGCTATTGGAGGTGCGTCTCGACATGGAGTACTTATTAAAGGCGGCGTGTACCTCGAAAAGCTCGCAAAGATTAAAAGTGTTGCGTTTGATAAGACACGAACTCTTACCCATGGTCGCCATAGTGTTACCGATGTCATTACGTTCGGTAACCACAGCGAGGATCAGGTGATTGCTGATGCGGCAGGAATTGAACAGTTTTCATCACACCCCCTCGCGGAGTCTATACTCACATATGCCAAGGAGCGCAACATTACACCGCACACCATGCACACATATGAAAATGTTGCAGGCAAAGGTGGGCACGCGGAATGTTCGGTGTGCGATGCTCATAACTACATCGGCAATACGAAGCTCATGCGTCAGTATGGGATTGCAGACAGCGCGTTCATAGGTGATGTAGACCGCTTGGAAAAAGAGGGTAAAACGGTTGTACTTGTCGCAGAAGGAAAACAAATTATCGGTGCGATAGGAATATCTGATGTAGTGCGCGAAGAAGCACAGGGCGTTATTGCGTCACTCACTCGCCTTGGCGTCGTAAGTAGTATGCTCACGGGGGATAATGTACACAGCGCTGCCGCTGTTGCGCGTATGGTCGGCATTACCGACATTCACGCTGCGCTTTCGCCAGAGGACAAGGTAGAGACAGTGAAAGTACAGAAGCAGACATTTGGCACCATTGCTATGGTGGGAGACGGCATCAATGATGCGCCTGCACTTGCACTCTCTGATATTGGTTTTGCAATCGGCGCTGGAGGAACCGATATCGCAATTGAGACTGCTGATGTAGCGCTCCTATCAGGAAATTTGGAATCCATTCCCTATGCAGTGCGACTCGCACGCAAAACGATGTCTGTGATACGAGCAAATGTCGTCCTTGCACTCGGTATAAAGGTGATATTTCTTGCCCTCGTTATTTTTGGAATGTCGAATCTTGTTTTTGCCATCGCTGCCGATTCAGGTATGGCACTGGTCGTCATTCTTAACAGTCTGAGACTTTTTTCAGCAAAGTAGCAGTATGGATGCAATTGCTATTGTTGTTGGGTCTACACTTCATTTAGTCGTTGTGTTTGTTGCTGTTTTATTTTTCCTCTCACTTTCTGGTAAGAGAAAGACGATATTCGCATATCGGGCACTTCTCGCACTTCCAATTGCATTTCTTCTCGGACGCCTTGCGAGTCTCATTATTTTGAGCCCTCGACCGTTTGTTGTTGAAAATATTCAACCCCTTATTGCACATGTGCCTAACAATGGATTTCCCTCTGAACACATGCTCCTCGTCTCAACGATTTCCGCCCTCATCTACACGGAGAATAGATCACTCGGACTTGCCCTTGGTGTGCTCGCTATTCTTATCGGTGTTGCGCGCGTATGGGCAAATGTTCACCACGGGATTGATATCGTGGGTGGTGCGGGTATTGCGGTGTTCTCAGTCATGACCTCGTGGTATTTGGTGCGTTGGCTACACAACTCCCATGCAAGCCGACTACCATTCTTGAGAAATAGTTAAATCCATATGATAAAAAATCTTGTATGTAGTGTTTCTATGTCTTTGTTACCTTATTTTCACTATTTTACTAAATATATTTAGAGACAGGAATTCTTAATCGTTTGTTAAATCATGCTTAGTCGTTTTTCTTTTAGTGTCAACTTACTTTTTATGCAAAGTAGTAATTCTCTCTTTTCAAAAATCTGACCCTCTCGCAGTATATATTTTGCATAGTTTCTGATATCAATATCGGATACTTTCACATTGGATTCCTTTTGTCCCAATAGCCCTGACTGGAACTTCTTAAGTCTCTCAATTTCAACCTTGATTTTTTCTTTCATTCCAATGTTGTCGAGGTCAATTTGGTCCATCAGTCCTGCCAATTGTTCAATGAGGTCATCCTCGTTTATGTACCCACACTTGCATTGCTTGTCGTTATGTTTGGTACAGCCGTAGTAAACATACCGATGCACGTTTCCGTTTTGTTGCACCTTGAACTTTTCATCAGCAGTGATGCTTGAACCACACAGTCCGCAAGACATCAGCTTTGTGAAGGCAAATTCCTTGCTGTTACCTTTCGTTATCTGCACAGCAATCTTTTCTTGCACTTGATCGAAGAGTGCTTTGCTAATCAGCGGTGTGTGTTTACCTTGATACCATTGACCACCACCTTGCGGGTATTCAAACGAGCCGTAGTAGAAGTGATTACGAAGGATGATGTATAAGTTACCAAGGTGCAGGTGTTTTCCTGTCTTTGTCTTAAACTTTATTTCATCTTTGAGCCAGAAGTATAATTTGCGACCGCTGTAGTTTTCATACGCTATCTTCTCGAACATTTTCTTTATCACTGGTCCCCTTGTGGGGTCTACTTCCACTTCACATCGCTTGTCTCGATTCTTGTTGCTCAAGTATCCAGTAGGTGGACTGCATGGCCAGAGTCCCATCTCACACCTTGCCCTGAGTCCTCGCTTGATGTTCACCATCTTATTGTCATTCTCAAGCTTAGCTTGTGAACCCAGAATCATGAGGAGGAACTTTTCATTTGGATTGTTGCTGAATCGTTGTCCATAAGTGCGGATGTCTTGCAGCACCCCTAAGTCCATAAGGTCCACGATTCTTCCTAAATCTCCTGCGTTTCTGGAAATACGGTCAGCCGCCCATGTGAGGATGCCGTTGTATTTGCCTTCCTTGATACCTTCTACCAGTTCATTAAACACTGGCCTTGCTCCCGCTTCCTTGGCTGAGTGTGACTCTTTCTTAATTTCAACAATCTCAAGATTATCCCGCTCTGCCATCGCCAGCATCTCCTTGATTTGAGAGTCGATTGATAGGATTTGGGCTTCTTCGCTTTCCGTACTCTTTCTGGCGTAGAGGCAATATCGTACCGAGACCGCTATGGGCTCGATTCGCACTTTTGCCCCTATAGGTGCTTCTATTCTGCTCATATACAAACACTAATGACGCAGACTCTCCAGAGAGTCTAGGAGGGCTAGCTGTTGGTAACTATCGTCCAGTTTGTTCGGTATTTGTAGTATAATTCTAATTACCGAACAGAAGAAAAGTTATATATTAGTTCTTTTTTTGATATTTTGTATGGTTAAAGATAAAAAGCCCGAAAACATAAGAAAAATTGACCTTCATGAGAAGGCTCTTCCCGATCTTATAATTGCGGCACTTAGTAACGATCTAACGGCTATTCAGTCCCTTTCAGTCAAAATTGCTCGTTCACTCAGCGAGAGGGATCCGGTAGTGTCGTCGAAAATAATCAACATTGTTAGTGATTTTTCTATATCGCGTAATCCTTTGCGAGGCGCAGGCACACATCCAGTACCAACGGATATGGAAACTCAATTAGAGATAGCGAACGTGTCTACACCTAACAAGGCCTTGGATAAAAAGCCGATTCTTTCAAAAGAGGTTAATAATCAGGTTTCAGTTTTTTTACAAGAATGGGCACAACGCTCTCTGCTCCTTGAAAGAGGTCTTAACCCGAGTACAAATATCTTGCTTGTCGGCAAACCAGGAACAGGAAAAACTATGTTGGCAAAACATCTTGCAAATCAACTCGATTTGAACCTAGTCACACTAGACTTATCTGTTAGCATGTCGAGTCTTCTTGGAAAGACTGGTCAAAATTTAAGGAAAGTTTTTCAATATGTGAGACAAAATCCATGTGTACTTTTACTGGATGAATTTGACGCAATTGCTAAACGAAGAGACGATGTATCCGACTTAGGAGAAATAAAACGAATTGTGAATGTTCTTTTGATGGAATTAGATAATCTCCCTATAACATCTGTTGTCGTTGCTACGAGTAACCATCCCGAACTTCTCGACCCTGCTGTTTGGAGAAGGTTCGACCGAGTTATTAATATAGATATTCCTGGACAAGATGAACGTCAACAACTTTTAGTTAATGGTTTACTACCAATTTCTGATCTTCAAAGCAGTTCAACATCAAAAATAATTGATGTTGTTGTTGAAGTAATGAACGGGCAAAGCGCTTCGGCGTTATGTCAATTTTCCGACAGAGTAAATAGAAGAGTGATTCTACAACAAGTCGATTTAGATAAAGTGTTAGTTGAAGAGTTGGGCAGTTACATAGACAATAAAAAAACGAAAGGACTGATTTGTAAGGAATTAAAAGATGTTATGGGGGATCGTATAACAGTCAGACAACTATCAGACATAACTGGTCTTAGTCCTGCGGGAGTTCAACACCACTTAGCTAAATAATTATTATGCCAAACGAAAATAACGAGCGGCGCCCGATGCTACACAAGGGACAAGTGTACAGCAAGTCTGTTACGAAGAGATCTGGTGGTGGAGAAAAAATATTTAGTCGCAGTTTTGATGAAGCGTTAAATAATATAACCACCAGCCTACAGTCTACTCTCGACACTGTCGCTTCACTACCACAAGAACACAGACTCCCAAATGAATTCGTCTTCTGTATAAGAATGGATCCTGACTTTACAGCCAAAAGTTACTATCCTGATACATTCCTGCGTGCTTTTGATAAGGCCGGGGCTATAACAGAAGTTGGGTCAAGGAAATGGATAGAAGATCCAGAAACTGACGAAGCCCACGAGAAAGTAGTGGCTCGTGAAGGTAAGCTACTCTTTATCCGGTCAAACCAAGAGACGTTAACGGGATTCGTAAACTCTCTAAAGAATGGTGGAGTAACTTTTAACGAGACGCTCCAGAATGAAATGCGCACTGTCGAGGAGATAAATCTTCTAACCCCACAAGAGCGACTTCAAGGATTTGACGATGAGTGGATGGAAGGGCAAGTTGAAGTTGTTATACATCCATTTGAAACTGACGGGGATATTCTCACAAAACATTTTATAGAGAAGCTCAAAAGTGCTGGAGTAAACCAAACAAGAGTCCGCCTTAAGCACTATCCTGAAGGTTTAACGTTTGCCAGCTTTAAAGCAACGAGAAAAAGTTTAGAGGTACTCTCTCAATATAATCCGCTCAGATCAATGCATCCGCTTTCATTTAATGGTCTTCCTGAGATGCGTGGCTCCTACGGTACTCAAATGCCAAACGTTACACCATTAACTGAGAAGTCTTCCATCACAGTGGGTGTCTTCGATGGTGGTATTGAAGACACAAATAACTATTTTAATAACCAGACTGAAGGGATAGACCTGACCTCAAAAGCACCCATTGAGAATGGTTTGATGCATGGTACTGCTGTGACTGGTTTAATTTTATATGGTGAATTAAATCAATATCCAGCTGGACAACAACTTCCAACACCGCCCGTTTCTGTAAGGAGCTTCCGAGTGTTCCCTCTAGACGACGATACTGATATTGAAAACCAAGTCGAATTGTACGAAATCATAGATAAAATCGAAGACACAGTTCCAAAACAAACTGATATAAAGGTTTACAACATTAGCTTTGGTCCCTCTGGTCCAATTCTTGATGATTCAATCAACCGATTTACATGGGCATTAGATCGGTTAGCACATAAATATGGCATCTTGTTTTGTGTGGCGGTTGGAAATGACGGTGAAAAAACTCTTAATAGAGTTCAAGCTCCATCAGATATGGTAAACGGGCTTGGAGTTGGTGCGTATAACAAAGTAAACGGTGCTGTTGGCAGAGCTACATATAGTTGTGTTGGTCCAGGGCGTGAAGGAAATAAAATTAAACCTGATTTATGTGCGTTTGGAGGTTGTGCTCAAAATCCAATCCAGCTAGTTCCTATGGGAGGTAACAATCGACTGGCTGATATGGGGACAAGCTATTCCTCACCTCTTGTAGCAAGAGCAGCTGCTGAAATCCTTGGAAGAAGTAGTGACGAAGTTGATCATCTTGCGGTACGAGCAATGCTGATACATTCAGCCCAAAAGCTAAACGACGACGAATCTACTGACCTAGAACATGGCCACGGCATTATGTCTGATACAGTAGAAGAAATTATGTCATGTAAACCTGGTTCTTACACCTTACTCTACCGAGGTGCAATTGCTCCAGCGAAATATGCCGAACTGCAAATACCCTGGGACTCAGCAGTAACAAGTGGCACCGCTAAAATGAAATGGACTCTTGTAACTGAAAGTGAAATTGATCCTAACAGTCCAGACGATTACACAACTTCGTCAGTAGAAATGACTCTATATCCAAACGCTCACAAATATCGTTTTGTGCGATTTAACGAAGCAGGCAAGAAAGAGACTCGTGACATAGACATACGAGACGCTAACCAACTTCTTGAGGTTGCGGGATGGGATCAGAGCACTGTCCCTATAACAGCAACAGGGACTTCTACATGGGCAACAGAGGAAGAGGCTCGAAGAGATTTACTTAAATGGGATACTGTAGAAAAAAGAATGAAGGGTTTTCGAGTCAACTCAATTGCCAATCCTTGTTTTCACATACATGGTTTTAATCGAGGAATAAGAGTTGGTGCAAAATCCATTGATTATGCACTTGTACTTACTGTAGAAATTACAAGTACAGATATCGATTTGTATTCTTCAGTTGTACATAATTTTGGTGCCTTACAACCAATAAGACTAGTGAACCAAAACGAACTTGTCATCAACATCAACAGTTGATATTGACCCCTTCGCAAGACCCAATATGTAAGCTAAGGTACTGACTAATAGCGTAAATTACGCTATTATGTTCATTACACAACAAAGACCTAACCCGCCAGATTCGTCTGTCGGTATGGTCGGAAAACGTAAGCCACAGAAAACCCGTTATCAGGGCGTGGCTTACGTTATATGGGGAAACTCATATAGGAGCTTCGGCTCTCCTGGTAGCGGGCTTTGTGTATCCGCTCCTATTATCAAAACGTAAGCCACACGTATAATGCAATCATTCAAATTGTCGTCTCCAGAAAAAGACGATATACCGAAGGAAGAAGGTTCATCAGTTGCTAAAGGAATAATGAGTCTCCTAGTTCTAGGAGTCGGAGGATGGTTCCTCTTTGGAGGAGGACTCGAACAACAAGCCGCCAAAGATTTAGATAAAATTGAAGACCAAGTCGCTGTCGATTTCGTCAATCAATACAACCTAGCGAAGAAGTCTGGTGACGCCATCCAGATTTGTGTCCAAGCAGGAATGGTGTCAGCGGGATATCTCCAAGCAGAAGACCAAGCAAACTATTTGAAATGGAAAGAGATTGAGAAGGCTGATTGCAAGAATGCGGGTATGTAACAAGTAAAACCACTGGGTATGCCAGTGGTTTTATATTACTCATACCAGTCTTCAGGGTCACCACCACTCTCAATAAACTTCTTGTATCGATGCATCTTAGCGATGAATGGAATTGAAGCAATAGTAATCGGCGGAGTCATTCTTCAATTCGATATGGTGAGGTCGTTTTCTTCGGATGGTAATCCTCATGACAGTTACCGAGCTGAAACTTAATCGCACCCATGTCACCGTTCTGGATATTACGTATCAACTGTGAATGAGCAAGGTCATTCACAAATTCCTTGCCAGAAGCGATAGCAGTGTTTACCTTATCAGCGAAACCCTCGTCCTCCTTTCGCCAACGATAGTACGTGTCTCGACTCACTCCCGCTCGCTTGCAGGCAAAGCTCACATTACCTGACTCAGCGAGAGCCTCAAGAAGCTTATCCTGCTGACGCTTAATCCGAGCGTCGATAGCTGATGGTTTCTTCTCCATATCCAGTTAATGTGAGCCAGCGACGAATTATAGTTTCGCAGTATTCCGTATCCATCTCGACCATCACACATTTTCGCTTCGTATGTTCGCATGCAATCAAGGTTGAGCCACTACCACCAAACGGGTCATAGACGGTATCGCCAACATCTGTGCTATTGAGAATAAGTCGTCGCAGAAGTCCAATTGGTTTCATAGTCGGATGAAGTTTGCTCTGCTGGGGCTTTGGATGAAAGACAACTGATTTATCCTTACCTCGCTTGAAGTCATGAGTGCCTTTCCAGCCATACAAGATGAGTTCATGTTGTGGCATATAGTCGAGGCGACCGATGATAGCTTTATCCTTCACCCATATAACCAGTTGCGCCACTTTCATACCTGATTTAATACAGGCGTCTCGGAGAGCGAATATCATCTTGTCGCAATTGAAGATGTAGATACTGTTCTTCTTAGTTAGTTGAGCCAAGACAGGAGTAAGCCAGCCTTGCGTAAACGTAACGTAGGCGTCATCCGAGACAAAGCCATCGTTCGCAATATCCTTATCCTTCGCTACCGCATTCAACCCCCGCTTACTCGCCACATAATCAATTCCATACGGAGGGTCTGTAAGCAGAAGATGAATATCGCCGTACTCCTTCAGGTCAACCTTCGATGAGTCACCACAGATGAGTGTATGTTCGCCCAAGGTAACGACGTCGCCAGTCTTAATTGACTGCGACAGCTTTGGTGCCAGAGAATTTTTCATATCTGTTGATGATTACCTGACAAAAGACGGGGTTCATTTCAACCAAGAAGGCGTTACGCTTCATCTGCTCACACGCCAACAGTGTTGACCCACTACCCCCAAAGAGATCCAGCACGTTGTGTCCAATTTTGGTGCAACGACTCAGTGGTCGTTCATGCAGAGTGATTGGCTTTTGGGTTGGATGTTCATACGCATCACCCGCTACACGCTTGGCGAGCCAGATATCAATCATGTCGTTAATGTCGTCTGCGGTTGCGTTACCAGTCCCAACCTCAGGATTCAGAATCTCATGGAACTTCTTATGCTTATCTGAGAGATATGGCTTACCAGTCGTTCCATAGACACACGGTTCGTAGCACTTGTTGAAAGCAATCTTCGGAGTCGGATTGATTCCGTTCTTTACCCACAACGCCGTTCGCTTATAAGCGATACCGAGTTCCTCATAGAGGTTCTGGAGCATCCCAACGTATTTCTGGTCGCAGTACCAGAAGTGGTGAGCGTCTTTCTCACTGACCGACAACGCACTTTGCATGACCAACTTGAGGAAGATACGAAACTCAGTGTTTGTTTTCTTGTCATCTACCGTTCCACCATAGTTGGCGTTTCCTCCCACGCCCTTGTTGTAGTCGAGGGCAATGTTATAGGGCGGGTCGCAATAGACGGTCTGGATTCTCTGCTCACCCAGAAGTCGAGCGACCACTTCTTTATCGGTGCTATCACCACAAACAAGGCGGTGATTCCCCAGAGCGAATATATCGCCCGTTTTGATGTCGGTCTTCTCGGCTTCCTTGACCGCTTTCTCTTCATTAAATTCATCATCTTGCAGTTCTAGTACATCGTCCCAGATATCGGAAAGGTCTCCATCATCGAAGCCAATATCCAAAAGGAACGAGGTGTCGAAGCTCTTCAGGAGTTCGTAGTCCCACGAGCCTGTATTGCGATTAGAACGCAGAAGATACTCCTTGAATTCGGACGTGGTGAGCAAGCGATTCGGGACACGGACTTCAATTTCTTCCTGTCCACGACCGAGTGCCTGCATAATCTTCAGTCGAGCGTGTCCTGCCACTACAGTATTGTCTGTATTGATAGCGGGAATCTCGACGAGATTAAATTTAGTAATACTTGCCTCGAGGTCACGGCGTTGCTTATCAGAAAGCGTACGCGGGTTCTTCTCGTAGGGGATGAGGTCGTCAACGAGACGACTCTCGGTGTGCCATGTAAGTTTGGCTGACATAAGTGTTATAGAGGTTTGGTTATCTCCCTCTACACACCTCTGCTGAGATTTCAGGCTGACTCCTTTTCTACAAATTTCAGGTAATCCATGATTTTGTAGCCCTTCAAATGTGCAAACGGGTCAACAAATCGATACCATGGCTCAACTCGATGCCACGTCTTGCCGTCTTTCTCAAATGGATAGACTTGTGATTCAGTCATTTTCTTTGGTGGCAACAATTCCTTGTTATCTTTCACGAGGATAATGTAATAGTGAATATGACCGCTCTCGGTTGGAACAATTCGTGCTTTGATGATTCCTTCTTTTATCATCTTTCGCAGTGTCGGTTTCTTTATGCCAAAACGGTTTTCAAGGTCGTACGGCGAATAACGATTATCTTGGTTTCGAGCAATCGAGCCTGGAATAATTTTCTTATCAATGGCCCGCTGACAGGTGAGACACTTGATACCCCATTTGTCATACCAGTTAGTATCTTCACGAGTGCTATCGCCACAAACAGCACAGTTGCGACCAGTGCCCTCAAGTGCAAAGCCTTTTGGCTCGGTTACCAATCTCTTGTCCCAGCGTCGGTGTTCCATTTCGCATTTATAGAGAACATCAAAAAGACCGACCAGATTTCGTCCTCCTTCAGCTGCCTCCGCCCACGTCACTTCCTTACCACTCTTCTCCTCCATCAAATCCTTAAACTTTTGAATCGACTCATCTGATAGTTGCACCATAATATAAGCCTTAACTATTAAAGCTCTCTACGGTGTATATCTTAATATTCTATGCCCCTGTCATCATCTGTCGAGCCACTGTGCGTATCCTCAATAAATTCCATTCCCGAGGCTTCTAAATCACCATTACCTCGCATATCGGATTCAGGTTGAAGTCTGAATTTTGGTTGATACCCACGTTCTGAAGTGTATTTTTCAAACGGCTGATCTTGGATGCCGAAGGCGAGACAGAGAGACATGGAGAGGCTACTTTTCTGTTTTTCAATTACGTTCTCATCTTTGCATTTGAACACGTCTTTCAGGTGTTCCTTGGTTATGACAATCTTCCTGTCACTTACAAACCCTTCTGCCACTGCTAACATTTCCAGCAACAACCAGAGTTTGTTAGGCGTGTTCATTTCCGTGTTACCCCGAGCAAATCCTAGCTGTTCGTGGCTGAAAACTCCTATTCGAGTGTCTTTGTACTTCACCTCAACGTCTTGTCTGTTTTTGAAGGTAATAGTGATATCTGACCACACTGCACCTGCAGGTAACTTCACCTTTGGCTCCAGAAACAGCACGTCTTTCTTAGTCTTCGGCTTCTTCACTTGCACCGCTATCTTTTGTGGTAATTCTACCTCCTCAATCGTTGTCTCAGCTGTGCCGTATACATCTCGATAGATATTGTGCATCTCGGCAATAAAGCGGAGAGTTGGCATGATGGGCTCAAGACTTTGGCGTACTTGGTCCTCTATTTTTTTCTTTTTTGTGAGGGCGTCACGAAGTACAGAGAGTGTGTAGTCGTTGTTCATATACCTCTATTATACTAGAAATCATTTCTAACTAACGTTTTTCGCCATTTCAAATACAATACCCTTATTTTGAGCCATATAACGCAAAATCCCAGAAATGCCATTGGGGTGTACGATATGTCAGATTTCCGTATTTAATTGACCCTACTGAGAGGGTTCGATTCCAGAAGTGAAGATTCGCCAAGAAACGCTTACGGTGCTTGATGGCTACAATTCCGAGACCGAGAGGGGGCACAAATCGGCCGGCCCAGAAACGTTAGTTTCTGGGCCGTTGCCGTTTGTAGCGGGTGAGAAGAATCGAACCGAGCGTCGGGGACCCAACCGGAATGAAATGAGGATTGGGCGACGCGAGTGGGGGTCGAGCGAATGAGCTAGATTATGAGCTTGCGAAATAATCTAGCCATGAGAGTGACCGATTCTTCTCACTCTGAGAATTTGCTATACTTCAATATCTATGAACATAACCGACATATACCTCAAATATAGAATTAACAAAGGTTTGCGAGAACACATGATTCGAGTAGCCGCTGTTGCTCAGCTTATCTGCGAAAAATCAAATGTCGAACTTGATACCCGGAATATTGTGACTGCCTGTTTGTTGCATGATATGGGTAATTTGATTAAGGCAAAGATGGACAGTATGGCCGAGCTTTATGAACCAGAAGGAGTGGCGTATTGGATTCAAGTGCAAGCTGAGATGAAAGAACAATATGGCGCTGACGAACACATTGCTACTATAGCTATTATTAATGAAATAAACCCCGGAGCCGAGGCAAGAAGCTACGCACTTGAGGCCATTGGTACAGAAAATACTGCCAAAGTACACGCAGGTGATTCTCTGGGGGCTAAAATTGCTACCTACAGTGATATGAGAGTAGGTCCATTTGGAATTATAAGCATACAAGAGAGAATGGATGATCTGCGTGCTAGATACATCTCTCGAAACAAACCAGGCTTTTCAGCAGAAGATATTGATGAACGAGAACGAATGCTTAAGGATATCGAGCAGGTGATATTTGCCAATTCGAGTATTAGCCCAGAAGAGGTTAATGACGAAACAACCAAGTCAATACAAGCCAGTCTTCTCAATTGGGAGGTGTAACTAGGCTTCCAAAAGCTCGTTTTCCCCTACACCCCCAACTTATACGTAATCCCCTCCGTCCACTGCGGGTTACTCCACCGGACAAACCCGTTCTTCTCACACAACTGCTGCATCGGAATGTTCTCAACGGCCGTCTGCGTCACTAACTCGACGGCACCATGGGTACGAGCATGATCAATACACCGTTGCATGAGGTAACTGCCGACCCCTTTCCCCTGATAATCAGGCGAAATAAATATCTCCCGCAGGAAAAAGCGGTTATCTTCCCACCAGTCACGGTCGCAGGACACAAAGCCTACAAATACGCCATTATCGGTCACCATCAGGTAGAGACTATCGGGTAAGGTGAAGTTGCGCTCGAGTAACTCAATAGTGTCACCCTGGTACACATAGACAAAATCCTGGTACTGCGAAGACTTCCCGAGGAGAGTCTCCAAAGCAGCGACATCGGTGATCGGGGTCACGGTATAGGGTAATTCAGTCATAACACTAGTATACACAAAACAAAAATGCCCGGCTGAAGGGCGTTTTTGTTTTTGTGATGGGAAATTGCGGACATCCACCCAAATTATTGTTCCGAGTGTTTATATATGGTATAAAATGAATATTATATGGCGTTGTATTTCACAAAGCACAGTTTGGTTGGCGGTAAAATTGACTGCTTTTTTGTGGTGTCTGCGTAATCTATTACTATCTCTAGAGTTACAAGCGCCACACTTCTGTCGGACGCTTTTTCTTTAACTACCTTCTATGAAAACCTTAACGCTCAAAAACATAAGCAAATCTTTGGCTCAAAAAACACTTTTTACTGCTGCGTCGCTGACCATTACACAAAAAGACCGGGTTGCCATCATTGGCAATAATGGTGCCGGGAAAAGTACTTTACTCAAAATCATGGCTGGTATTGAAGCGGTTGATGAAGGGGAGGTGCATATTGATCAAACTATTGCTTATATCCCTCAGGAATTTGGCGGAGACCTGTCACTCTCAGTAGCGGATTATTTGGTACAACAAAAGGTCACTGCCACTATTCATGCCATTATAAAAAAATTTTGCATTATTAGTCCTCAAGTTATTGAAAGCGGGAAACTGGCTGAATTGTCTGGCGGGCAGTTACGGGTACTCGAAATTGCGTCAGTAGTATCGCGAGGACCAATGTTTCTATGTATTGATGAACCCGAGAATCATCTCGACATTAAAGCGAGACATATTTTGACCGAATTACTCAGTGATTATTGGGGTGCAGTTATTATGGTGTCCCATGATCACACCCTCATTAATCACCTCACCAAGAAAATTGTCTTGATTGAAAACGAACAAGTGAGCGTTACTACTGACTTTACCTACGAAGAGCTGGTAGAGGAACGCCTGCGGCAACAAGATATCATGCAGCATGATTACCTCATCGCCAAGCGAAAATTGCACAAAATGGATGCTCTTGTGACTGAATTGAAGAGACAAACCACCTTTAGTGACAGTAAGGCCAAAACGTATCAAATGAAGAAGCGGCAGCTGCTCGAAGAGAAGGAGGTCGTTGATACCATGAAACGACCAGATACCC